>JAIWNK010000001.1 GCA_020216845.1 Anaerolinea sp.
TTTGATGAATATGTGGAAGGGCAAACTTATCAGGGGTATACGGCGATCGCGATTCGTAACTATGGCGTGAATTATGATGCAGCAATGTTGGCGGAACCGGTGACCAATGACATGGCACGGTTGGTTGGCTTGCCAGCAACCAAAACGAGCTATGCAGGTTTCCGTCTTAACGATGAGGCCGAGAAACTGTATGTTATTTCAGAGGTGGTCAACAAAGGCTATGTGGCAGAATATTTCGATAATCCGAATGGTGTGCTCTATAAGGCCGAGCTTGGCTCAAGTTTGAGCTATCAGGGAGAAGATCCAAGTTCGTATGCGCGCAGTTTTACGCAGCAGACGCGCGTCAATGATGCGGATATGGCACCGCTGATTGCTTTTAGTCGTTTTTTGAGTGAAGCGGATGATGGGACGTTTGAACAAGAGTTGGCAACATATTTGGATGTGGATGCATTTGCCACTTATTTGGCGTTGAGCAATTTGCTGGTCAATATTGATTCAATTGCCGGGATGAACAATAATTATTATTTGTACTATGATGATCAGGCGCAACGGTTTACGTTGCTGATGTGGGATACTAATGAAAGCCTGGGGGGATTGGGCGTTCGTATGGGGGATGGCAATGTGGCTAGTTATGATTTGTATTACGCTGGTGGTCAGGCTATGCGGATGCCGGGCGGCGGGGAGCAAAATATTTTGGTGAAACGCTTTTTGAATAGCGATATTTTCCGAGCTTTGTATGAGGAAAAGCTGAAAAAGGTGTATGAGAAGGTGTTTGTCTCTGGAGCGATTGATGCAGATATTGAACAGTATGCATCGCTGATTCAGGCTGCAAATGTGGACGAGCGATATGAATCAACGACAGCGTATAACCTCGCAGTGCAGACGGTGCGCGATTTTGTGGCACAGCGCAGGGCGTACTTGCAGAGTACGGAATTGTTAGGTCAGCCCTAGACTAGTGAATGAGAGCAGGCAGAAAGAGGTGATTGAGCAGCGCCGCCTGATTTGGGGGGATGATGAGTAGTGTGATGGAATTGGCTGGATAAGTCATGGTGAAGCCTTGGGCAGAAATTGGCACGTCAGGTTGGTGTTGGATGTGGTGCAGGTCGGCGCTGCTGTATCGGTAAACATTGGCATAGGAGGCTGGGGTAAAACCTTGCAGAGTCAGTGTGCTGGTGAGCGCTAAATTGGTTTTGTTGATGAGGATCAGTGTTAGTGCATTGTCGCTGCTGCGTTGTGCGGCATAGATGGCAAGTTGATCTTGGTTGGTGCTGCTTGCCTGGATGCTTGTTTCACCAAAATGGTCGCCAAGGCCATTGTAGTTAAGGTACATGCGAAAGGCATATGCACCGGGTTGGTCGCTGTTGGGTGGGCCCCATAGGGTTGCCAGGTCGAGGCCTTCGCGTCCAAAGATGCCGAGAACATCGGCTTGGGCGAGGGCACCGTTGATGTGATCAAGGGCGCCCCAATTATATTCGCTGATAGCCAGTTTGGTACCTGGGTAATTGTTGTTGACCCATTCTTTCATGCGCGGAATAAGGCGAACATAGGGGCCTTCAGCAGCACTTCCAATCCAGCTCTCGTCGGCATATGTTTCGTCCCATAAGGAACGCGTGGAACGTAGGCGTAAGGCTTGAGTGGCTGAATTACCGGCGGGAGAGAGCGCAACACCGTTAGCTTGTGGATAATAGTGCAAGTCGAGGTAGTCAAGCAGGCGAATGCCATTTTGATCTTGATAGGCTTTGAGTTGTTGCAGATACCATGCAGTGAAAGGAATGCCTCCGTGCGCGTTGCGATCGGGTGGGTTGAGCCACCAATTGCCGCCGGATGCCCAATCTGCCGCTGACCAGAAGTAAGCTGTCCAGCCCCATGTGACCGGCCCCAGGGTTTTCGCGGAGGGGTCAGCTTGTTTGATGGCGGCAGCGTAGGCAATGGTGCGATCGCGCAGCTCATCGTAGGACGTTGGAGTGGGGTGCACGTCGCGATGGGTGTCATACCAGAGCATTGGCTCATTATCGAGATTGTAAAAGGTGATGGGGCCGTGCGTTGTGGTGAGATGTTGTACCTCGTTTGCCACATCGGCAGGGCTGATAGCAATGCTGGTGTCAAGCGGGTCATTACCGGTGATGGGAGTCCCGTTGGTGCGAATGCCATTTCCGCAGTCTGGTCGCCATTGCCAGTCGTTGTCTTGTTGGGCGCCATATTTGCTAATGCTAAAGCCACATGCGTTGGGGAGGTTGTTGGGCATCCAGCCAATTAGGGGCAGGGTAATAATGCTTTGAGTATTTGTCGCCAGGTTTTGCTCGATAAATTGATCAAGACGGGTGTGAGCTGCGTTTTCCTGGTAGTTCTCAAAATACCAATCCATCGCCTGATTAGAGATATCAAGCTGCCAGTTGTAGCGGGTGGTTGAATTGCCGCCCCAGCGGGCAACGGGTAGGTGCAGTTCCACGGCCAGGTCTGCGTCGGGGAAATTCATGCCATAGATGTTGGCTGAGATGGGATGGCGGTTGGCTGCAACATTGACGGATAGAGCGGGGCCTTGGGTGGGGGTAGGACTGACGGGGTTGCCTGTCAGGGTAATATCATCTATGTAGAAGGTGGCTTGTGCGTGATCGGTGCCATTCTGCCAGACAAGGCTGTCAATCTGTGCGGGATTGCCAAGGGTAGATAATGGAATTGTGATTTCTTGCCAATTGGTGGTTAAGGTGATTGAGTAGGTTTCTCCGCCGTCGTTGAGACCAAAGTTGATTTGTTGTCCGCCCTGTGTTCCGCCGTGAATCCAAAAATGGATTGCAACATAGTCGCTGCCAGTCAGTGCTTGCGGATAGGCCAGGTAAAAGCCGCCCCAGCCATCTGTATGGGTGATGGCAATGGATGCATTGCCGCTATGGACTGGAACAGTGTTTGAAAATTGCACAGTTGTTCCCCAGGACCAGTTCTCCCATCCAGAGGCAAGAGAGTCCTGGTAAATGATTAAATCTGATGCTTTGGATGAAGGGAAGATGCTGGTGAGGAAAGCAAAAACAGAAATAGGGATGAGTGCAAGCACAAGGAGGAGGTGTTTCATGGAGGGCCCTTTTTAAGAAAGTGGATTGAAAACACAAGAGAAAAACTGAAATGATTATAGCGAAAAAGCACAGTGGATTACCATTGCAATTTGGTGAAAAACGGTATAATTCAGTCATTCGTTGGCAAAAGGAGTGCTTTAATGCGTGAAACTTTCGATCCTGCTTATCGGCGCTTGGCGGCTTGTTTGGATGCATTGCCGAACGGATTTCCGCCAGCAGAGGATGCGGCGGATTTGCGCCTTTTGGCCAAGCTTTTTTCGGTTGAAGAAGCGGAGTTGGCTGCTAATTTACACGCGGAGATGGAAACAGCGGCGCAGATTGCTCAACGATTGGGGCGTGAAATGCGCAGTGTTGCAGAATTGCTCAAGCAGATGGCGCGTAAGGGGTTGATTTTATTTGGCAAGACGGCAGATGGTCGGCCTGGTTTTGGGTTGATGCCATTTGTGGTTGGAATTTATGAGGCGCAAGCTGGACGGTTGGACGAAGAGTTTGCTCAGTTGTTTGAGGTGTATTATCAGCAGACGTTTGTTCAATCACTTCGAATTCAGCCGCAGGTGCATCGCGTGATTCCGGTGCGGCAAAGTATTCGAAACGATATGGAGGTGCGTCCATTTGAAAGCGCAACCGAAATTTTGCGCGCGGCCGCAGCCTGGGGGGTAGTGGATTGTATCTGTCGTACACAGAGAGCGTTGATTGGGCAAGGCTGTTCGCATCCGGTGGATGTTTGTATGGTGTTGAGCAGTAAGCCGGGGGCTTTTGATGGGAATGCAACCATTCGGGCGTTGAATTATGATGAGGCTTTGCAGACCTTGCGCCGGGCCGCAGATGCGGGGTTGGTGCACTGCGTTAGCAACCAACAGGAGGACTTGTGGTATTTGTGCAATTGTTGCACTTGTTCATGCAGCCTGCTGCGCGGTATGGCTGAATTGGGGATTGCGAACGTGGTTGCGCATTCGGCGTTTGTGTGCGAGGCGGATGTCAGTCTGTGTGCTGGTTGTGGGGCATGTTTGGAGCGTTGCTCGTTTGGCGCGTTGGCATTGGAGGGGGATTGTGTAGAAGTTCGGACGATTCGCTGTGTTGGTTGTGGCTTGTGTGTGACGGTTTGCCCGCAGGATGCCTTGCATTTGGTGCGTCGGGCTGATGAGACCGACCCGCCTAAGGACGGAGCAGCATGGGGATCGGCACGTGCTGCTGCTCGCCAAAGTGAAAAGTTTGATTGAAGAAACAAGCTGTGTTAGGGTTACCAAAGAATTATTTTGGCAATTTGTTGCGTTTGCTGGGTGGCAACCCGACATTGCGCCCATTGGTGGCAACTTTTTATTTGACGGCACAGTGCAATTTGAATTGTGTTTATTGTGAGGATTTTGGCGTGCGTCGGAATCCGCGCAACGATCGGCCTTTGACACTGGATGAGGCCAAGCACGTGTTACGTACGATTCGAACTGGAATGGATAGCCTGATTTTGACGGGTGGAGAGCCATTGTTGGTGCCTTATCTGGAAGAATTGGTGTCTTATGCCCGGCAGGAATTACGATTTCGACAGCTGACATTGTTGACCAATGGGGCGCTGCTGGCCGGGCGCGAACGCTTGTTGGCAATGCTGGATCGTGTGGTGATTAGTCTGGACTCTGTAGACGCGTCTTATTGGTCTGGGGTCATTGGTGTGCCGGTGCAGGTAGCAGAGACAATTTTGCAGAATTTGCATTGGGCGGCTGAGCAACAGCGGAAATTGGGGTTCGTGCTGGTGATCAATTGCGTTCTGACGCCGCAAACCTTGCCTGGGGCTGGGCAGGTGTTGGATTTTTGTCGAGAACATGATATTCTGGCGGCTTTTTCACCGCAAGCGGTACATCATTGGCCCTTGTATGATGTGTTGATTTCCAAGGCGTATGTGGATTTTTTAGATCAGCTGATCCACGAGAAAAAAGTGGGCGGGCCTGTGTTGGGTAGTTGGGCTTATTTGTATGCTTTGCGCCGGTTTGAGACGTTTGCTTGTTACCCTACGTTAAACCCACGTATTTGGGCAGATGGCAGTTTGACTTTTCCCTGCCGGCCAATTGAGCGCGATGGGGGCGAGCACGGTGGGCGGCCTTGTCGCTTGCAGGATGTGACAACTTGGGAGGAGGCACTGGTATTGGCTTTACAACGGTATGGGCAACCGCCACAGACCTGCACAAGTTGTTTTCAGCAGTGTTACCTTGAGCCTTCGCTGATGCAGGCGCGTCCGCTGGCGCTTGGACGTGAGTTGTTAACCTCACCTGTTAGTCGGCGAGGTCAATTGATCACATTTGCGCCAGGGTGAGAGCAGTGATTACGGTGTTTGGTGCAACAGGCTATACGGGGCGTTTGGTGTCGCGAGCACTTGATGTAGCAGGGGTGCCTTATCGCTTGGCTGGGCGTTCGGCAAAGAGGCTGGCAGAATTATCGGATACATTGGTTGCCAAACCGGAGTATGTTGTTGTGGATGCGCGGCAAGTAACGGATTTGCCACTGTTGGCTAAAAACACCAGGGTGCTGATCAATTGTGTTGGGCCTTTTACAGATTTAGGGGAAAAGGTTGTCCGTTTGGCTGCGTTGAGCGGTGTGGCTTATTTGGATACGACAAACGAATTGGCGTTTGTTCTGCGCCTGCGGCCGTATGATGAGCTGGCAAAACGCAGCGGAGCAATTTTGGTGCCGTCTTGTGGTTTTGAGGTTGCGTTGGCAGATGGCGCAGCACGGCTATTGGCTGAACAAATGTTGGAGGATGCCTATCGTCGAGTGGATGTGGTGTATCGCCTTTCTGGAAAAGGTGCGAGTGATGGGACAAGACGTTCAGCGATCCGTTCGTTGGCTACCTCGTGGTTTGTGTATCGCAATGGTCGGCTGCGGGGGGCGTTGCCGGGTGGACAAACGCGACGGTTTAATTTATTGAACGGCAGACACGAGGCGTTGGCTTTTCCGAGTTGTGAGACGGCTACGCTGCCGCTGCATATGAAGGCGGAGATAATTCAAAGCTGGATGGTGGGGACAAAAGGGATGAGTTTATGGGCACCGTTTGCTGTGCCTTTGTTTGCTGTGTTGATGCGTACTGTATTGCAATGGCTGTTGCTGAGTGCGCTCAATCTTTACCCGGTAGCTAAAGCTGGTATTCGTGATCGGGATGGGTTCGAGGTTGCAGTCTATTTGGAAGGGCAAAGTGGGGGCAAGAGCGAATTGCATATTTTGGGGCAGGGCGTGTATGAGCAGACAGCTGCTGTTTTGACTCTGGCGGCACGGCGTATTTTAGCGGGCGAGGTGAAGGAGTATGGGGTGTTGCCGCCATCTGCAATTCTTGGCCGTTCTTGGTTGTCTGAATTGAATCTGCAAGTTGTTGGAGATTGGAATGGTTGATGTCGTGGTGATCGGTGGTGGCCTGGCGGGACTTTCTGCTGCTTTGCATTTGGCTGAACGCGGGCTGAAACCATTGGTGCTTGAGGCGGATACTCGATTGGGTGGACGACTGAAAGCAATGGATCTGATCACGGTTGAAGGGGAGCAGTTTGCGTTGGAGCACGGGGTGCATGGGGTTTGGTCAGGATACCGTAATTTTCAAGCAATGTTGGCGCGACATGAATTGCGTCCGGTGTTGGTTCCGGCGCGTGAGGAACGTTGGATTTTGCGATATGGGGATGCGGTACGCTCTGCGAACATCGGTAGTGCGATTCGGCACAGTCTTGTGCCTGCGCCTTTTCACTATTGGAGTTTATTCGTGCGCCCCGATTTTTGGGCGACGATGTCATTGCAAGACTGGCTGGCATTGCCTTTAGCCTGGTATGGATTGGTGTTTGCGGTGGGGATAGATCCTTTGGCTGAGCAGCAGCCATTGGCAGGGATGAGGCTTTCCAATATCTTGCGCGGCTGGCCGCCAGGGTTGCGCGCTTTATTTGTAGGACTGGCAAGATCTGGCTTGGCGGCAAGTCCGGATGAAATTCCGCTGGCGGGCTTTTTGGCATTTTTGAGGTTTTATACGGTGTTGCGGCGGGATGCCTGGGCGTTTGGATATTTGCCGGATGAGAGTAATCGGACAGTGATTGAGCCATTGGCAAGGCGCGTGGTCGAGATGGGCGGGGCCATTGAGACAGGCCGAAAGGTGATGCGGCTTGAACGGTTGCCGGGGCAGTGGCGTGTTTGGGTGCAGGGTGTGGACGGTAGCAATGAGGTAGATTGTGCTGACGTGGTGTTGGCAACGGATGCGTCATCGACGCGACAACTGTTGGCAGAAAGCGGCATGGAACGCCCTTCTATGTATTGGCCGGAGAGTATGGCAAACGCAGTTTTGCGGTTTTGGTTTGATACGATACCTCGTCCGGGGGCTGAAGCGGGCATTTTTAGCGGAGATTTTATGTTGGACAACTTCTTTTGGCTGGATCGGATTTATGATCCATATATTGCCTGGCGACACAGGACAGGGGGGAGTGTGTTGGAAGTGCATGTGTATGGCCCACCCAAGGTGTTGGATGAGCCCGATTCACTGCTGATCAGTCGTGCAATTTTAGATGTGCAAGCGGCTTTTCCGGAGCTACGTGGGCATCGCATAGCACAACATTTGCAGCGCAATCCGGCTACGCACACCCTATTTGGACTTGGTTCAGTAGAAGATCATTTGGGAGTGGTGACGGAGTGGCCTGGTTTGGTTTGTTGTGGCGATTGGGTGCGCGATCCGTTGCCAGCTTTATTTATGGAACGCGCTTGTGCAACAGGCATCCTGGCGGCAAATGCGGTGCTGATGCGTCATGGACGGTCGCCTTGGCCGTTGCTGCCTTATCCAGAGCCGGAGGCGTTTTCGGGGTGGATTGAACGACTGATGCGACGTGGCCGTGCAATGAGACGGCAAAAAAGTGGAAAAAAGCGATAAATTCCTTGACATTTAGAAGAAGCCAAAGGTATAATTGCCAGGTTGTATTTTACAGCAATTAGCTATTCTACAGGAGTATGGTATGGTTCCTCAACCAAAACGGAAACACTCGAAGGGTCGTCGCGACCGCCGCCGCGCGCAGGACGCGTTGCAGCCATTGAATCTGGTACAGTGCAGTCATTGCGGTGAAATGCGTCTTTCGCACACGGTTTGCCCAAGCTGCGGGCATTATCAGGGTCGCGAAGTGATCAATATGGATAAAGAGAAGTCGAAGTAGTTTGTTTTTCTTGCTACTCCAACGGGCCGTAAAACGGCCCGCTTCTTTTTTAAAGTGCCCAGGCAAGCATTAAGCCGAGGATGGCAATGACAATGCCAAGGTGAAGCAGCAGATCGGATGACGAGAGCCAACCAAGGGGCAAGAGGCCAACGAAGAAGTTGAGGATGACCAGGCCCATTCCAACAAGCGGGAGCAATCCCTTGCGGGGGGCAAAGAAATTGGAGAGCTTATCAATGAATTGGGAGAGTTTTTCCATGGCATTACCTGGGAGAAGAAGATTTAGCTGGCTGAAGGAATGGCTGAAAGCGGGCTAACAGACGGAGAGGGATTTGGCCGCGCATGACAACGCCGTGACGGTCGTGTTCAACTGTTTCTACGTGACCTTCTTCATGAAAGAGAGAGATGAGCTGTCCTTGTTGATAAGGAAGGCGAACATAGACAGGAACAAAGGTTTCAAATAATTCTTGCTCAATGGCGTTTAGTAATTCGGGTAGTCCTTGTCCAGTGAGGGCCGAGATGGGAATGGCGTTGGTATATTCTTCCAGAGAAGGTGGGTTTTTGAGGCGGTCAATTTTATTAAGGGCGGTAATCACGGGGATGTGACCTGCATTGATTTCAATGAGTGTTTGTTGAACAGATTTAAACTGGGCCAGAGCGTTGGGGTGTGTAATATCTACAAGATGGATGAGTAAATCTGCTTCACTAATTTCTTCAAGGGTGGCTCGAAAAGCAGCAATGAGTTGAGTGGGTAGTTTTTGAATAAAACCGACGGTATCGGTAAAGAGGGAGATGTGTCCGCCGGGTAGCGAAACGCGTCGCGTGGTGGGGTCAAGGGTGGCAAAGAGTTGGTTGGCAACGTACACGTTGGACTTGGAAAGGCGATTGAGGAGGGTGGATTTTCCGGCATTCGTGTAGCCAACAATGGCTACAATGGGAATGTGGGCACGTTTGCGCTGTGCGCGGTAATTGCTGCGGTGGGCGCGCACTTTTTCAATTTCTTCTTTGAGGTGGGCAATGCGATGACGAATTTCGCGGCGATCTATTTCGAGCTGAGTCTCACCCGGACCGCGCAGACCTACGCCGCCAACGCTGCCGGTGCGTCCGCCGCCACCGCCAGCCTGTCGCGCCAAATGCGTCCAAGCGCGTGTGAGGCGGGGCAGGCGATATTCGTATTGGGCTAGTTCCACTTGCAGGGCGCCTTCACGTGTGCTAGCATGTTGTGCAAAGATGTCCAGGATCAGGGCTGTACGATCCAGAACGCGCACGGATTCAAAACGCTGTTCTAGTTCTCGCTGATGACGAGGTAATAGCTCATTATCGAAGATGATGACGTTGGCGAGGTTTTCTTCGGCCAGGATTTTGATTTCTTCTACCTTGCCGGAGCCGATAAAGGTGTCCGGGTGAGGAGAATCAAGGTTTTGGATCGTTTCGCCAACAACTTCCAGCCCAGCTGTTTCACATAGCAGGGCTAATTCAGCCATTGATTCGTCCAATGAAAGTAAACCCGACTCACTGCGCAAATTCACGCCAACAAGAAAGGCGCGCTCTGTTGGTGGATGAGTGATTTCAGGCGTTTTTTTTGACATGGATTAGCTTTGCTTCTTTTCGTACCAGGCAATAACGCGCTCCATGGCTTGGCGAATGCGGTCTGTTTCGGTGCCAAGAGAGATGCGGACATAGCCCTCGCCATGTTTGCCATAAACAACGCCGGGTGTGGTGCTAACGCCCGTTTCTTGCAAGAGGCGGTCACAAAATTGGATGCTGTCAGTCTCGCCTTGT
>JAIWNK010000003.1 GCA_020216845.1 Anaerolinea sp.
CTCCGCATTCAGTAACACCTTTCCCACAGCTTGCCATGTAACCTCTTCCCCCATTGCAATTCCAGCCAAAGCCGAAAAACGTTCGGGGCGATGCACCCACTCATCACTCAAGGGCTTTCCCACACCCTCTGCCCCCACCACAACCAACACATGATTAACCCACCCTGGAATAGCCGGCTCATGCAACTCTGGCGCCTTGAGCATTCGTTTTTTAGCTCCATCTGCCTCAACCACAATTGGAATCCCCTCGTTTTTGGCTATGCGCAACAGATGGTCGTACACCACCTCTCCAGGTGCTCCAACGCGTCCATCCAATATTTTCTTCCCCGTCACCAAAACCGGACCCTCAGCCCACGACCATCTATCCCTCTCCGCATTATCTCCCACACGCTCCCAATGACAAAATGTAGCCGCTTGCTCAACAGCCAAATGCGTTGTCGTTGTCGCTATCAGCCTCATTCCAGAAGAAGCCAACTTTAACAAAACAGACGACTTCCCGCCCGCCCCCACAAGCGCCAGTCGGGAAGTCGTTGAAAGGCGTAAAGCCCTGTCTAACCCAATCACATCAAGCGTCCAGTTTCCCCAATCCCCTTAAAACCCGTTCTGGCGTCAATGGAAACTCGGTAAACCAAACGCCGGTTGCATCATGCAATGCTGCTGTAATCGCTGGAACTAGCGGCAAAAACGGCATCTCTCCCATTCCGCGCGCCCCCCAAGGGCCAATTGGATCAGGATATTCCAACACCACAGATTCAACACGTTCAGGAACATCCAAAATTGTCGGAATCAAATAGGTGGATAATGTGCGCGTGCGCGTTTGTCCGTTCTCCTGGATGAAATTCTCCAGCAAAGCATACCCAGCAGCCTGCACCACAGCTCCCTCAACCTGGCCTTGCACCTGTTGTGGATTGATTGCCCGCCCCACATCGTCCACACAAACCACACGCTTCAAAAAGATTTGCCCGGTCTCCGTGTCTAGCTCAATTTCAGCGCTCTCGGCCACATATCCATAGGCAAAATTTGGCTCCGACTTTCCCGTTTCAGGGTCATAGGGAGTTGTACGCGGTGGACGGTACTGATACGTACCAATTGCTGGACGTTCCTCATTTTCCCATTTCGCTAGCGCCGCCTGAGCGGCACCACGAATAGCATTCCCCGCCATAAACGTCATTCGAGAAGCAGAAACACTCCCCGAATTTTCTGTTGTCGCCGTATCCGAAGTCACTAGATGCACTTTTTCTAAAGCAATTCCCAACGCCTCTGCCGCCATTTGAGCAAAAACAGTATGAGATCCCTGTCCAACATCAGCGCCAGCATGATATAAAATTGCCTCTTCAATCTCATCCTGTCCCCGTAGCTCAATTGTTGCCATACATTGTTCAGGCGCCCCAAACGAAAAGCCAACGTTTTTGAACGCGCAAGCAAATCCTCGACCATGCAACAAGCCATCGTTTCCACAAGCTTTTGCTGGTCGTCGCCATTGATCTCCATCCTGCTCCCAACCGCTTCGCAGCGCGCAAGTTTCAACGACTTGTGCAATACTAACCCCCTTAGGCAAAGGCGTCCCTACTGAAAGCAAGTCACCTTCGCGCAGCACATTGCGCATCCGCAATTCAACCGGATCCATTCCCAGCTTCTCAGCCAAACGGTTCATTTGAGACTCGGCAGCAAACGCCCCCTGTGGGCCACCAAACCCTCGAAATGCTCCGCCAGGAATATTGTTCGTGTAAACGGCATAACTATCCACTTTGACGTTCGGAATCTGATATGGCCCCGTACACATCAGTGTCGCATTTCCCAACACCTTGGTTGAAGTATAGGCATAAGCACCCCCATCTGCAACCACTTCAGCCTCTGCTGCAATCACCTTTCCTTCTCGTGTCGCCCCCCAACGCGTCCGAATTCGGTATAGATGACGCTTGTGATGACCAATAATGGACTCTTCTCGACTCCAAATAATCTTAACCGGGCGCGGTTTCCCAATTTGCTGTAAGCGCCAAGCTGCTAGCGCCAACACAATCTGCACCGACATATCTTCACGCCCGCCAAACGCCCCACCAATTGCTGGATAAATTACCCGCACCTTTTCCAATGGCAAATGCAGCGCATGGGCAATTTGTTCCTGATCCTCATGCGTCCATTGCCCACCAACAATCACTGTTACGCGCCCTTCCTCATCAATATACCCCAAGCCTGCTTCGGGTTGCAAAAATGCATGTTCTTGCACTGGCGTCACATACTCATCCTCAACAATCACATCCGCTTTCGCAAATGCCGCCTCACAATCCCCCTTACGAATGCGAAAATGGCAAAAAACGTTACTTCCGCGGTCCGGATGAATCAAGACATCAGAATGGATAGCATCTCGAACATCACCAATGATCGGCAAATCTTCATAGTCCACTCGAATTGCCCGAAGCGCCTCTTGGGCGATTTGCTCTGTCTCAGCAACCACCACAGCCACCTGATCGCCAATAAAACGCACTCGATCCGCATACAATTTGCTTGAACCGGGCCCGCACAACACAGGTTGATCCGGCATAATTAAACCATATTCGTTTACCGGCACATCGCGCGCCGTCAAAACCAACAACACGCCTGGCATCGCCTCTGCAGCGGAAACATCAATCGCGCGGATCAAAGCGTGTGGCCGATTTGCAAACAGAATTTTCATGTAAGCCTGCCCAGGCAAATTAATATCGCCCGGATATAACGCCTCACCGCGCACCTTAGCAACCGCATCCACTCGCTGAACCGACTGACCAATATACGTCATGTGACCTCCTGTCCTCCTATTTTCCAAAATCAGCGGCTCTTCTTCTTGTTACGGATTGCAACAGGTGGCACATCAAGCGGACCGTAACGCTTGGGGCCAAACATGCCATACAACATAAAAGAGACAAACTGCATCAAGGCAAAAAACAAAAATGCCAGAATAACAGTCAGCAAAGCTTTGACAAACAACAAAGGGTCTTGTCCCAATTTGCCAAGCATCTCTACCCCCTCCGTGTTATACAACCCAGAAGGAATACGATACCAACCATTCACCTTGTTCAGTTGAATTAAAGTCAATGCTCCAAAATAACCTAAGATAGGTGCCAGCAAAAAGAAAACAAACCCAATCCCACGCCAAATAGCATGAGGTTCAGTAGTTTTTTTCGGCCCTTGCGCTTGCCGTACAGAAGAAGAATACTTACCCATTTCGAACCTCCGAATTTTTATTTTCAATCACGTGTTCAATCGCCTCAATAATTTTATAATATCCCGTGCAACGGCACAAGTTCCCAGCCAAAGCCTGACGAATATCATCCAACGTTGGTTTTGAACGTTCTTCCAAAAGCTTAACAGATGACATAATCAAACCTGGCGTACAATACCCACACTGCACAGCTCCAGCTCGAACAAAACCTTCTTGAACCGGATGTAAAGTCTCATCAGCCAAACCTTCAATTGTAACAACTTCAGCTCCATGCGCTCGCGGCGCAGGCACCAAACAGCTCATCACTGCCACTCCATCCAAAAACACCGTACAGGCCCCGCACTCACCCTCTGCACAGCCTTCCTTTGAACCAATCAACTCTGCATCCTCACGCAACAAACGCAGCAAAGATTTATCTCGCCCATTCTCAAAGCGGTATGGCTTACCATTAATCACCGTTTCAATTGAATCATCCATACGCCACGGCTTGGCCAAAGGCTTCCTTTGGCCTCCTGCACCCGTCAACAAAACTGGCACCTCCGGGAATCCATCTTGCTCCCGACCATCACGAATAGCAATCAAAGCACGTTTTGCCAAAACGCCACTCATGTGTTTGCGATACGATGCCGAACCGCGCACGTCACTGATAGGACGTGTCGCTTCCCTGACCAATTCTGCCGCCCGAATAATCACATCCTCTTCAAGCGTCTTTCCAACCAAAAATTTCTCCGCCTCTTCTGCATGAAGAATTACTGGGGATACTGCCCCCAACGTAATCGCAGCTCGCTCAATAACCCTTCCAGTCACCTCTCCAGAAACAGGCGACTTACCAGCAAAAGATAAAATTACCGCAATATTTACCAGAGAAATTGCTTGCGCCCGACGCAAAGCATACTTAATAAATATTCCGCGCTCATTTTCCTTCATCACAGGGAAAGCCAAATCAACCACCATCTCATCCGGTTGCATTACCGTCCGTCTTACCCCTTGATAGAAATCCGCTAATGACAAATGTCGCTCTCCGCGCACCGAACGTAAAGTCACAACGGCTCCCAGTGCCATTAACGGGGTAATTGTATCGTTCGCAGGTGAAGCAGTAACCACATTGCCAACCACCGTACCACGATTGCGAATTTGAGGCGAGCCCACTTCCCACGCCGCCCTTACCAAAGGGTAGGCATATGAACGCAATAATTTTGATCCCACACAATCGTTATGCGTCACCAATGGCCCTAAATGCACCCAGCCATTTTCATCCATCGTGATGCTGTCCAACCCAGCTATTCCAGTAATATCTACCAGACTTTCCACCCCTGGACGTTGACCTCGTTCAAGCTCCAGCATCAGGTCCGTTGCCCCAGCAACAATCCGTGCCGATCCTTGTTTCTCAGCCAACTCATTCAGCACATCTTCAATTTTAGTTGCCCGCAAGTACGATTTCCACATAATTACTCTCCTACTCCTTCATTTGCTTGCCCGTTCCACGACGACGGAGCATAATTATCTCGGCCATAATACTGACTGCAATTTCTTCTGGCGTTTCAGCCTCAAGTTCAAGGCCCATTGGCGAATGTACCACATTCAGCTCACTCTCCGCTACTCCTGCTTCCAACAACGCCTTGCGTGTTACCGCCCAACGCCGCTTGGATCCAATCACACCAATATATCCCGGCTTTGCCGCCAGCAGCGCCGGCAGCCCCTCCACATCCACTGAGGAACCTCGTGTTGTCAAAACCAAATACGTACTCGGGCCAATCCGCAAACAATTTGGCAGCTCTGCCATTGGCACCGGATAAAATGCATCCGCCTCAGGGTTTTCCTCAGGAGTACAAAATTCTGCCCGGTCATCCGCAACAGCCACCTGAAACCCCAACCAATGCGCCAAATGCACAACCGCCTTGCCCACATGTCCAGCACCAATCACCACAACCGTAGGGCGAGGAAAAATCGGCTCCACAAACACCTCCAAACTTCCCCCACAAACCCCCACGTCACCACGCTCCGGAGAAACCATCGAATAATGTAACAAACGCGCCACGCCATCCTTCATTACTTCCGCAGCTTCTTGGCGAACCCGCAATTCAACTTCACCTCCGCCAACACTGCCCACAATACGCCCATCAGCATAAATCAGCATTTTACTACCCGCATGGCGCGGCGTAGAACCTTGACTATGAACGATGGTACACAGCACCCCCCAGTCGCCATTTTTTTCCAAATCAGCCAATGCCTGATAGATAGACATCTCACCGCTCCAACAGTCCTAACACCACCGGCAAAAGCTGCTTTTTGCGGCTAACCACACCCGTTGCCAGGCGAGTGCCATCTGCTTGTGGCGGATATGGCAAATCATCCAGAATCGGTGGCGCATTAACTGTTAGTAAACGACTTGAACCGCGCACCACATCTGTCACCATGAGCATTGCAAAATCCAACCCCTTACCCTCGCGCAATCCATCCAACGCCGCATTCAATTGCTCCAAATGCTCGCTTAATTCATACAAATCACTCACTTCAGCTTGCGCAATTGCAAACTGATAGCGTTCCGTGCGATAAATCTTCATATCAGTCGAAACAACCTCGCGCGGCGAACGCGCCCCCAAGCCAGCACCCGCTTGGAGCACCTTTTGTCCAAAAGACTGAATTGTCTCGTCCATCAAAACACTGCCGCCCACAAATGCCCAACGCGCCAGGCGCTCTGCTGCTTCGCGATCGCGTTCTGTCGTTGTTGGCGAAGTCAGAATCAGCGTATCAGATAACAAACCCGCCAGCATCATCCCACTTAACTCCGGCGGAGCACTGAGCCCCGCCGCCTCGATCCGCTCTGATACCAGCGTACTCGTGCTACCGACAATATCCACCGTGAACTTAATCGGCACATGTGTTGAAGGATTGCCCAAACGGTGATGATCCAAAATCTCCAACAAATCGGCCTCATCTAGCGAAGCAACAGCTTGTTGGGCCTCATTATGATCTACTAAAACCAAGCGCAATCGAGGCGGATTCAACAAATCTCGCTGCCGGCAAATTCCCAAATATCGTCCGGTTTCATCCAACACCCAAAACTCATCCCCCTCCTCGCGCAACAAGCGATTTAAAACATCGCGAATGCGGGTAGTAGCCTGAAATTTCGGCACCTTGGTTGTTGTTGCCTGTAAAGCAGGCAATTCTAACAAATCTGCCACCCGCATTTCGCGTTGCCGAGGTGTCGGGCCCAACAAATGCGTCAAATAATCAAATAAGCTGCGCCCAGTCACCAAACCATACGGTGTTCCATCCGCATTAACAACAGGGCAAATGCCCCCCGTCCGTCCAGCAATTGCCCAGGCTTCTCGCAATGGTCGGTCTGGCAAAATTGTATTCAACCGACGCATAACCGATTCAAATCTTGGAGAAGCATCTGTCAATAATAGCGGGGCTTCCAAGCCCAAATAGCGCAGCACCCAGCTTGTTTGTGTATTCAACGCCCCAGCGCGTGCCGCCACCGTATCCATGCCATCTCGCTCGCGCAAACACCACGCATACCCCATGGCTGATGCCACCGAGTCCGTATCAGGATTAACATGGCCAATCACATAAACCGGATTTGTCACAAACGGCCTCCTTCTCTTGCCCTTTGTAACGCCCGCCACAAACGCTCTGGCGTAATCGGGTTTTCATCCACCTGCGCCCCGCAAGCATCCAGGACAGCATTTCCAACCGCGGGAGCCACGCCGTCCAACGGAATTTCTGCCACTGCCTTAACACCAAATGGATGGGAAGGTTCAAACGTTTCAACAAACACCGTGTCTAACACCGGCATTTCGGGCGCACGGAAGATGTGATAATCCACAAAATCGCGCTCGCGTGCTACGCCACGCTCATCATAACGCATTTCCTCACACACCGCATATCCAAGAGCCTGAGTCATGCCGCCCTCAATTTGCCCCGAAGCAGTGACCGGGTTGACAATCACGCCTGAGTCAACTGCCATCACCAACCGATCTACTGTCACCTGCCCGGTCTCAACATCTACTGTTACTTCAGCAAATTGAGCGGCAAACGGTGGCGGTGAAACCGGCGAGTAAAACGAAGCCACCCCCATAATTTGCTCTTGGTCTGCATGGTGCAACGCATCCAAAGCAATTTCCGCCAGTGAAACACTGCGCCCATCAGGTGCCCAGGCCGACCGATCATGCAATTGGATTTGCTCAGGAGATAATGCCATATCCTGACCACTCAAAAGGCGCGCAGCACGCACACGAATTCGTTCCGCCACTTGCTGCGCCGCCCTAACAACTGCCGCACCAGAAATATAGGTCGTGCTTGATGCATATGCCCCCTTATCAAACGGCGTAAAATCAGTGTCCGAAGAATATACCAACACATCTTCCACCGGACAGCCCAAGACCTCAGCCGCCATTTGCGCCAGAACCGTATCCGAACCCGTTCCCAAATCTGTTGCCCCCACCAACAGATTGAAAGACCCATCATCATTCATCTTGATGCTTGCGCCGCCCATATCCAGATAAGGAATTGCCGTCCCTTGCATCACCATCGCCACACCAATGCCGCGTCGCAAATGCGGTTTGCCTGGCACCTGATGCCACTCAGGATTGTTGAACTTTTCATCCCAACCGATTAAAGCCCGACCCTGCCGCACACATTCTTCCAGTCCCACCGTTTCTATCACTTCTGGACGCGGCTCACGTCCCTCACTCCACGCGGTGCTAAATGGATGTAATTCGCCTGGACGAATTGCATTCCGCAGTCGAAACTCAATCGGGTCCAAACCCAAATCACGAGCAATTTTCTCCATGTGCCGTTCCACAGCCCAGAAACCTTGCGGAACGCCATACCCACGATAAGCACCCGCAGGCGGATGATTCGTATACACAATATCCGCATAGAATCGAATATTGGGCGAAAGGCGATAAGGCCCATCCCCAACATACAAAGCCATCGCTTTGTGTCCCGTGTTTCCTGTCACCGTCAGCGCATGACACCCATAGGCACCCGTATCGCTCAATGCATACATTGCGTTTGCCGTCACCGTACCATCATTCTTGACGCCAGTCTTCATATGCAGTCGCATTGGATGGCGAGAGCGAGCTGAGACAAATTCCTCCTCGCGAGTATAAACAAACCGCACAGGGCGCCCCGTTGCAATCGTCAAATGTGCAGCTACATCCTCGATCAACACCTCTTGTTTTCCACCAAAACCACCACCAATCCGTGGCTTAATTACCCGAATGCGTTTTACTGGCAAACCCAACACAGGTGCCAACATTCTGCGCACATGGAACGGCACCTGCGTGCTCGTTCGAATCACCAAACGGTCATCTTCATCCCAATAGGTTACAACCACATGTGGCTCAATATGCGCCTGTTGAACTTTCGGCACCTCATAATCCGCCTCATAAATACGATCCGCTTCTGCAAATCCTTTTTCCACATCGCCAATATCAATGCGGATTGCCGCAGCCAAATTGCGAGAGGGGTCTGAATCGGCAAAATTGACATACTCTGGCTCATCATGCAAGATGGGCGCCCCAGGCTGCATAGACTGCCGAGAATCCAAAACCGCCGGCAAAGGCTCGTACACCACATCAATCAATTTCAACGCCTGCTCAGCAATCTCCTCCGTTTCAGCGGCAACAAAGGCAACCCGGTCACCAACAAACCGCACCTTATAATCCAAAGAAAATGTATCCAATGGCCCCGGAATCGGATCTGACTGTCCAGCCGTCGAATATGCAACACGAGGCAAATCCTTCCATGTCAAAACTGCCGCCACTCCCGGCAACGCCTTCGCCTTTGAAACATCAATCTCCCGAATGAGAGCATGCGCCAAGGGACTATATAAAACTTTTGCAACCAACATTCCACGCATCTCTACGTCTGCAGCAAACGCCGGCTTGCCCTGCACCAGCTTGAGCGCATCTACTTTGACTTCTGGTCGTCCAACAGTCACATTTCGTTTTCCTTGCTGCATTGTCACAATATGTGGCAACACCCTTGTTGGCAAAGAGCCATTTTGCCCATCTACATATGGCTGTTTTTCTTCTTCCCCTGCTACAACAAACGAATCAGCCTGTCCAGTCCACAAATCGTGCACAATTTCACCGCGCAGGATCGCCGCGGCTCGCAACACTGCCTCTACTGGCTTAACATACCCCGTACATCGGCATAAAATACCCGAAAGCGCCTCACGAACCTCAGCTTCGCTCGGACGGTCATTTTTCTCCAATAAAGCAAGCGCAGCCATCACCATTGCTGGTGTACAATAACCGCACTGAATCGCACCTGTATCAACGAACGCCTGCTGAATAACGCTCAACCCCATACTCTTACGCCAACCGTGTTGAGGATGTTCGCCCTCTGCCTCAACTGTTTGGATCACATGACCCTCTGCTTGTGCCGCAAGCATGGTACAGGTATTGACAAGCCGTCCGTCCAATAGAACCGCACACGCACCACATTCCCCATGCGCACAACCACCCGACTTGACGCTCATCACACCTTCTCGACGCAGCACCGCCAATAACGTGTCTGCTGGAGAAACGTTCACTTCTTTTTCAATGCCATTCAGCACAAATCGAACAATCATGATTTTTCCTCCTGCATCGCTTGCATCAGCCGACGCGCCAAAATTGCAGCAACGTGCTGACGATATTCAGCACTTGCCCAGGCATCGCCCCATTGGCTACATGCGTCGCTCGCCGCCATATCCAAACTCTCTCCCCCCAATCCATCCGCCACTAGAACAGGATGCGCTCCGCTTCCACCTGCCGCAAGGCGCACCCTTCCAGAAGACCATTC
>JAIWNK010000004.1 GCA_020216845.1 Anaerolinea sp.
CGCCAATGCCAAACAGACGACCGGCAAATCCATTGGCGAACGCGCCACCGCCTCAAAGATCACCTTCGGTTTCAAGGGTATCAAAAGCGAATGGATCAAAACGCCTTCCTTCCAATCTTTTCGCAACGCAAGCCAATCACCAATTCGAACCTCCCGTTCTCCTGGCAACCAAACAAGGCTCACATCCAATGCCAAAAGCACCGTTGCCAATATCGAACGTCCTGTTGCCGTCACCAAGCTCCCAGCCACACTTCTCGCATTGCGAATATTCAACGACACATCCCGGATGATCGCCTGTCGTAAAGCATCTGGCACGTCTGCGCAATCCATCAATGACTGCAACTTTGTGCAAGCCCCAACAACCAGCACATCCCCTTCGCGTCGAATAAAATCCAAACCCACATCCTGCAAATCCACCACTTCACACTCTTCAACAGCGTGCCGGCTTAGATACGTTCCACCAGCCAATGGATAGCTCAACACATTGGGGCGGGTCAACAAATTCACTGCTTCTTCCACTGATGTTGGACGATGATAAGCCACAATCATCACAACCTCCTCCGATTAAGCGCTCGCAAACGTATCAACCAAAAGCTTTACATCCCCACCCACCGGATAAAGAATTGGACAGGTGCAACCATTGGCAACATATTCTTTAACCTTCGCCCGTGCTTCGTCAGGTGTCCCAGACGCTGTAATCCGCAAAATCAGATCCTCAGGCACCAAATGTTTGGCCTTCTGAATCTGTTCATGCGTTGCCGGCCAGCCCAGAATGGACTGAATTTCAGCGACCACATCCATCGAAACCCCCGAAGCTTTGGCAATGTGCGGTTGCTGTGCCAAATATTGGGTCAACAATTCACGAGTCGTATCAATCGCACGATCATGGTCATGATCCACCGAGCAAACCACCAATTGTGGCCGATCAATATCATCCAACGTACGCCCAGCTTTGCGCGCCCCTTTTTCCAACAACTCCAATGCCTTATGATTATATTCCGGCGGCACACAATAATTCAAAACAGCTCCATCCGCAATCTCCCCTGTCATTTCCATCATTTGATCCCCGGTTGCGCCAATGTAAATCGGCACATTCCTTGGCTCCCGACGCCCATGCACCACATCTAGCTCAATCCCTTGCACATGGACAAACTCGCCCTCAAATGTTACCCGCTCCATGTTCAACAACCGTCGCATCACTGTCACAGTTTCACGCATTGCCAACAAAGGTTTTTTCCGATCAATTCCAACATTGCGCGCCAACGGATCCCACCATGCACCGATTCCGCAAATAATCCGGTTGGGCGCCAGATCGTCCAAAGTCAAGTATGTTGCTGCCAATAAACCGATATTACGCGTCCAATTATTAATCACCCCTGATCCAACTTTCAGCTTCTCAGTCACTGCTGCATAAGCAGCCATTGGAACAATTGCATCACGCACCAAACGACTCTCAGCTTGCCAAACAGCTTCAAAACCATGCTGTTCCGCATACTGAACGTAGCGCAATCCCTCACGCAGGTCATGTGAATCCTGCAAATACAATGCTACCCGCTCAAACATGGTGCCTCCTGAAAAATCGCAAATAAAAAAAATTTAAGGGTCTATCTGCACAGCCTGAATTTGTCGCAACAACTCTAAGTCTTCAGGCAAATCAAGATCTAAGGCCAGAGAAGTCAGCTTACAAACTTCCACCCTCGCCCCTCGCTGCTCAGCTTGCTCAACATGACGCTGAAAAGACCCTGGCCCATAAGCATATTGTAGCAAACCTGGAGGGCTTATGTACAGTGCATTTGTTCCATTATTTCGACGATCAGGCGCAATCACGATTGATGGCGCTGGCCCTGCCATTCGAATGACCTCTTGCACATCTCGCACAGTAATCAGCGGCAAATCAGCCGGAAGAATTAAAATCTCCTGAACGGCATATTTCTGCACAACAATCGTAGCCCGCTCCAAAGCCAGATTCAACCCTGGCTTTCCATCTTCCTGCAAAGTGCGCACCCCATATTCTCGCGCCATTGCCAACGCAGCAGTATCGCGGCTCACCACCAGTACCTCATCCACTTCTGGAACAGAAGACAAGGTCAGTAACACATTCCCTAACATTGTTGAATTCAATAGCGAACGTTCATCCTCTGATAGCACACCTGCCAGGCGCGATTTTCCGCGTCGCAACGGCTTAACTGGGATGATTGCCCAAAGGCTCATAGACCACCTTTCAACAGCAATTGGCAAAATTCTAAAATCTGGCTTGCCAAACGCCGACGTTGATTTTTGTCAGACATGTACGTGTCAGTGATATAAGGTATTATACCCCACTGCGTCAACGAGGTTGCATACTTCTCATCCCGAAAATCAATAATCATTGCCTTCAAAAAATCGCGATAGCATTCAGCAACTGCCATCACCCCGGGTTCAAAACCTAATTCCCTAAACATTTTGGCAGCCGGGCCCTTGACCGCCACACCACCTATCAGCGGACTAACAGCTGCAACACAGCCATGCATCTGCAAAGCCGGCAAAATCCCCGGAACAGCCAAAATCGGCCCAATGCTGACCCAAGGATTGGACGGACAAACAATCACAACATCTGCTTCTTGAATCGCTTGCAATACACCCACTGCCGGTGCAGCCTGCCGCGCAGCTGATAAATCAAACCCGCTCACTCGAGGCTCACACCGCAACCGCACAAAATATTCCTGAAAAGGTAAAACACCTGCATCAACCGTCTCAACCAATGTTGGTGCGGGGTCATCACTCATCGGCAACACTCGACAATCAATCCCCCAAGCAGAGCAAAAACTTGCTGTCACTTCGCTTAAACGCTGACCAGAACGCAACCGCCGGCTACGTTCCAAATGTGTGGCCAAATCCCTGTCCCCCAACGCGAACCAATCAGCCGCCCCCAAGGTGCGCATCTCCTGCAAAACGTGCCAACTTTCCTCGGCTCGTCCCCATCCTGTTTGTGGGTTTTCCAAACCAGCCAAAGCATAACAAACCGTATCTAAATCTGGAGAAACAAACAACCCCCAATGTTCAAAATCATCTCCTGTGTTGACCACAACGGTTAACTCATCACCTTGTTGCAGCGTCATCGCCAATCCATGCGCAAGCTTAGCCCCCCCAACACCACCCGCCAATGCAAGCACCTTCATGGGCACACTCCCTTAAACCAATACCGCTCCACACCCATTAACGCCTCACCATTATAGAATGCAAATTCAAAATGGTTTACTGTGATTAAAAATTCAAGCGGCATAGAAATCAATTCCTCAACCGCGCAAGCCAAACGACGTGCTTCCAAATCGCGAAACGCAAGTGTCACATGCGGCACCCATCCCTTCGGTTCATAATAAAAATTTACATCCTTCAGATGCGGCAATGTTGAATTCCAGACCATCTCGTGCATTTCTAGCAACATGCGGTTCTTTACAATCGGCAAATACAATACGGGCGCAGCACCGGTAAAAACGCCAAAGCCAACTGTCTGCACTGTAAATGGCTCAAACAAAGCAGTCAAATTTGTCAGTTGCTGCTTCACCCCAGCTTTATCCGCCTCTTGGGCGCCCAACCAGGAAAAATGCGGCCAGGGCGTCAGCCGGATCCCCTCTAAATGGCAATCGCACTCCAAAAAGCGCCACAAAGATCGAGTTTTCTCGTCAGCGCTAGCATCCAACATTGTTGTAATCGCATACATAGACAAGAATCTTTATCTTATCGAAACAAATCCAAAGACTTCTCTCGAATCAGCTCCGCCAACTTTGAATCGCGCAACGCATATGGGAAGCCTCGCACATGAACAACCGGCGTACCTTCTGCTGCCTGCCCCATTACCAGCGAAGCCGCAGCTGCCAACTCATCCGCAGCCCCAACTTGTGTAATTCGCAATTGAAAGCCAAACAAATCTGGCACACCGCGCAAATCCACCAAACCGGGCACGCCCGCAATGCCAATTGCCACCCCAACCGTGCCAGTACGCCATGCACGGCCATGCGAGTCAATAATCATCACCCCAACATCACATCCATATCGCTCGCGCATCTGCTCTCGTAGTTTCTGCGCCGATCGATCTGGATCCTCGGGCAGCAACAAAACCCAATCTTCATCTGCACCCCAATCACCATGCACATTCGAGTGATCAATCCCTGCATTAGCGCACACAAACCCCAAACGATGCTGAACGATCAACGTATTCACGCGCACCCTTAAAACCTCAGCACTCTCGCTTAGCACCAATTCGACAAAGCGAGCATCTTTTTGGGTAATTGCTGCTAACTCCAGCGCGCGCTGCGAGGGCGTGACCTGATTCAGATTCACCAATCGCCCTTCAGCCTTGGACACAATTTTTTGTGCCAGCACCAACACATCTCCATCCATCAATGTCAATGCATCATCTGTCAATGCCGTCGCGATAATCCGACCCAGATCATCACCAGGATGTATCAATGGAATCTTTGACAATGCTTGCAAGGTTAGAGCCACACATACCCCTTTCTACGAGCGCGGCACGCCCGTAATCCGAATTCCAGCAGACTGCACGCCATATTGCTTGTTGATACCAATCAAAATTGAAGTCATCCCTTCAACAACAACCGAATTTTCAATTGGCCCTGCATCCCACCCCACCATTCCGGCAGCCTCCACCAGCTCCAAAACCAACTGACGCGCCGCCTTGCTGCTTCCACATACCAACACATCACATAAAATTTCCTCGTCATTCAGCAAATGCTCATATGAAATGTTTTGAAAGGCTGCCACAACCTCAACTTCTTCGCCCAAAATTTGCCGCGCTTCTTGTGTAGCACTGCCTGCAGGCGGCATTTGTACCTTTGTCACCTTAGGAGGAACCAACGGAACCGTCACGTCAACAACAACCTTACCAGTCAAATAAGGTTTCATTGCCTCACACATTTCTCGATGCGCTGCAAACGGCACAGTCAACACAACCAATTCTGCCCACTGAGCAGCCTCATCATTCGTCATGCCGCCAACCAGACCTTCTTTACCTAACAACTGATTCAATTCAGTTGCCGCCGACAATGCCTTTTCAATAGAGCGCGAACCAATCACCACTTCATACCCAACTCGCGCCCACCGATATGCAAGTCCTTTACCCTCCTTCCCCGTCCCGCCCAAAATCGCAATTTTTTTCATCTCAACCTCCATAAAAACAGCTAAAACTGATTTCGATACCGCTCCCATACATTCGCCGAAAGGCGTCTGGCCTCTTGCGCAATGTGCGCTTCATCCAATGTCAACAACACCCGGTCTTTCATCAACAGTTTGCCAGCGACCATCGTCATTGTGACCATGCTTTCATGAAAGCCAAACAATATGTGCCAGGGCAAATTTTGCTCGGTTAATTCTGTAAATGGATGATAATCCACCAGAATCAAATCCGCAGCAGCGCCGGGCGCCACAACCCCCAGACGAGTTTCTGGAAACAATCGACTCGCCAGTGCCGCATTATGATAAACACCCATCTGCACAACCGCCTCCCCTCCCATTCGACGCGGGTCCAAATTCCATAGTTTGTGCGCCAGATAGGCTGTTTTCCATTCCTCCCACATCGCATTCGAAAAGCCATCATTTCCCAAACAAACCCGCACACCTGCGCGCAACATCGCTTCCACCCACGGCAACCCCACAGCGTTGTTCATATTGGATCGCGGCTGATGCGTAACCCACGTTTTTGTCTGGGCCAACAAACCAATCTCAGCCACATCCAAATGCACCCCATGCACCACAATCGAATCCTCGCCCAACAGCCCATGCCGATATAACCGATCCACCACCCGTTCGCCATAGCGCTGCAAGCTATCATATTCATCCACAGAATGTTCCGCCACATGGATGTGGAAGCCAATCCCTGTCGGCGCAGCAGCTCTACAAGCTGCCATCGTCTCTTCTCCCACCGTCAAACTAGCATGAAGCCCAAACATTGCCGAAAGACGCCCATCTGCATTTCGCCCAGCAGCAATCCGACGCGCAAACCGTACATTCTCCTCAATTCCACGTCTAGCGCCATCCGCCCCATTGCGGTCTGTTACCTCATAGCACAAACTGGCGCGCACACCCGCCTGCTCCACCGCGTCAGCAATCACATCCAACGAACCATCGATCGCATTAGGCGAAGCATGATGATCCACCAATGTTGTCGTACCGTGCCGAATAGCATCCGCCAAACAAACCAGCGTCGAAAAACGGACATCCTCCAGCGTCAAGGCGCGATCTAAAGGCCACCATAGTCGCTCCAAAATCTGTGGAAAATCTGCCGGTGCGCCCCCCCCAATTGCCATACCGCGTGCAAAAGCCCCATAAAAATGGGTGTGTGCACAAATATTTCCCGGCATCAAATATTGCCCTTGCGCATCCAAAACTTCCTCCCCCGGATTTTGCTGCAAAAGTTCCTTCACATCCCCAATCTCAACAACCTTGCCGTCCTGCACCAACACCCCTTGCCCAGGCAAAATCTGATTGGGGTTTTCCCAGCTAATCACCGTTGCATTTTTAATTAGCATTTGCACACCTTTCTGTCTAAACTTGGGAAAGTTAATTTTAGCACAAACCCTCATCAATCGCGTATAATCAAAGTATGTCTGTGTAAAAAATTTGAATTCATTACCGACGCCAAGGAGATATATCATGCCCAGTGAAACTGCTCTTGCTTTTGCAAACACTCATCAGTCCAAATTCTTACAACACCTCAAGGAACTTATCGCCATTCCGTCCATATCAACGGACCCTGATCACAAAACCGATATGCAACACGCTGCCGAATGGTTGCAAAAGCGCTTGTTAGACATAGGAATGACTCGCTCTGAGATTTATCAAACCCCCGGACATCCAATTGTTTACTCAGAATGTCTCGCAGCCGGGCCCCAAAAACCCACAGTCCTAATCTATGGACATTACGACGTACAACCCCCCGACCCACTTGATCTCTGGAGTACCCCACCATTTAGCCCTACCATCGAACAAGACTACCTGATTGCGCGCGGCGCCTCTGATATGAAAGGCCAAATTCTGGTCAGCATGAGCGCAGTCGAATCTGTTCTTGCCCAAAAAGAGTTTCCACTCAACATCAAGTGGATCCTTGAAGGCGAAGAAGAAATTGGCTCCATCCACTTACCAGAATTCATCCAGGAACACCGCGATTTGCTTGCTTGTGACGTCATCCTCAACCCTGATGCCGGCATGATTGCACCCGACGTACCAACAATTGTTTACGCACTGCGCGGCCTGGCTTATTTTGAACTCCGCGTTTATGGCCCTGATCACGATCTCCACTCCGGCATGTTTGGCGGCGTCATCCACAACCCAGCCATTGTCCTTGCCGAACAAATTGCCCGTTTACATGACGAGCAAGGGCGCATTGCCATTCCCGGCTTCTACGACCGCGTACGCGAACTATCCGCCGAAGAACGTCAGGCCTTAGCCCTTCTCCCCATGGATGAGGCCTATTACCTTCGCCAAACAGGCGCACCAGCCCTCTATGGAGAAGCCGGTTATTCCCCCGCCGAACAAGTTGGCGGTCGCCCAAGCCTGGATGTCAACGGTTTATACGCTGGTTTTATCGGTCAGGGTTCCAAAACCATCATCCCCGCCTACGCAATGGCAAAGATTTCCATGCGCACCGTCCCTGATCAGGACCCACAAGAAATCCACCAGCTTTTCCGCACACATCTGCAGCACACCATGCCCCCAACTGTACGTTGGGAACTCACCATGTTAGGCGGCGGGGCAGCTTCCATTTCAGACCTACACCACCCTGCTGTAACTGCTTTTGCAAAAGCCATGCGAACCGTCTGGGGAAAAGACCCCGTTTTTAAGCGAGAAGGGGGCAGCATCCCGATTACTGGCGATTTTCAGCGCATCTTGGGCGCCGAATCTGTCCTGACCGGCTTTGGTTTACCAGGTGACAACATCCATAGCCCCAACGAACATTTACATTTACCAACCTGGTCTAAAGGCATCCAAGCCATTATCCACTTCTTATACGAATACGCCATAGGATAAACACAATCAATGCAAACGGAAAAACTAAAACTACCTTCTTATGGAGGACAAGCCCTCATGGAAGGTGTCCTTATGCGAGGCGCTCACGCAGTCTCTGCCGCCATGCGTGCCCCCAATGGCGAGATTGTGCTACACACAGAAAAGCTGACCGGCATTTACAAAACCAAACTGGCGCGTGTTCCCTTCCTACGCGGCCTAGTCGTTTTGTGGGATGCTCTGGGGCTTGGTTCTCGGTTTCTCGTCATTTCTGCCAACTTACAAACCGGTGAAGACGAAAAAATCGAGGGAGTTCAACTCACCCTGACGTTACTGTTTTCTTTTGTCGTTGCCGCGCTGCTCTTCTTTGCCCTACCTGCTGGCATTGGCTACCTTGCTGATCACAGCATCCTAACCAATGCGCCAGAAAAAGCCAACACTGGCATTGTAGGCAACCTCCTCGAAGGCATCCTACGCCTCTTATTGGTCATTGGCTACATCTGGGGCATAGGCAAAGTCCCCGATATTGCCCGTTTCTTTGCCTATCATGGTGCTGAACACAAAACGATCAACGCATTCGAAGCCGGTGCTGAGCTGACCCCCGAATCAGTTGCCCGATTTCCCCTCTATCACCCCCGTTGCGGCACCGGCTTTGTCCTCATCGTTGTCCTCTTTTCCGTTTTGCTATTCACTTTGCTTGGCCCATTACCGTTCTTTTGGCGCTTGACCACGCGTATCCTGTTCATTCCCGTCCTGGCCATGCTTGCCTACGAATACATGCGTTGGACAGCCAATCACTCGCAAAACCCGATTGTACGCGTCCTCATCTGGCCCAACCTGGCCATGCAACGCCTGACAACAAAAGAACCAACCCGCCCCATGCTTGAAGTTTCCATTGCTGCCTTTCAATCCATGCTTGAGCAAGAAACAAACACATCTACGCAACCCTCTTGACAGTTTCATGGTGGCGACTATACTGAATCCATATCGTGGAATGGCTGCCTAAAATGAAACCCTGGATGCAAAATCTAACTGCATTTTTTGTCGGCATCACCGCCGCAGCGGTCATGTATCTAATTGCCGCCCAGCCCCAAGGCACCCCAATTGAACTTCTGCCAACCCTAACACCCGCTCCAATCGTCGTACACGTAGATGGCGCCGTCAGCACCCCGGGGCTATATACCTTACCATATCAAAGCCGCACCGCAGATGCCATTGCTGCCGCTGGTGGCCTTCTTGCCAATGCAGATACTCGTTCAATCAACCTCGCTGCCAAACTTGTTGATGGACAAAAAGTATATGTCAACTTTCAGGGCGCACAACCCCAAGGCGCAACGCCATCCAATGATTCTACATCAGACCAACTGATTGACATCAACACAGCGGATCAAGCACAGCTCGAAACACTCCCCGGCATTGGGGCTACCCGCGCCCAAGCCATTATTGAATACCGCTCAACCCATGGGCCATTTCAAACCATTGAAGATCTTCAAAATGTTTCTGGCATCGGCCCCGCAACATTTGAAAATCTCAAAGATCATATTTTTGTTTCAAAGCCCTAACCCAATAAATGAGGTACTTATGCAAATCAAACAAACCCTTGAAAACGCCCTCAAAGACGCCATGCGAGAACGCGACGAAGTTCGCCGTCGCACATTGCGCATGGCCCTGGCCAGCATCAAAATGACAGAAATTGAAAAAGGCGCAGCCCTAGATGACGCCAGCATTGCAGCTATCTTGCACAAGGAAATCAAAATTCGCCGCGAGGCTATTCAAGACGCCGAAAAGGCCAATCGTCCAGACCTGATTCAAGATGCACAAGCAGAAATTGCCGTCCTTGAATCCTTTCTTCCCAAAGGCCTTTCCGATGATGAACTTCGCCAAATCATTCTGCAAGCCATTCGCGAATCAAATGCCAGCGGGCCAGCAGACATGGGAAAAGTGATGAAAGCGGTCATGCCACTGATTCAGGGCCGCGCCCCCAATGACAAAGTCAGCAATA
>JAIWNK010000005.1 GCA_020216845.1 Anaerolinea sp.
TTCCTCTGGCGGTAGATTTCAAAGGTGGCAGCCTTCTCGAGGTTCAATTCCCCTCCGGCAACCTGCCTACCACAGAACAAGTTACTTCAATCTATGAATCTTACGGCTTCAAAGAAGTCTCTGTTCAAACTGCAGCCGATGGCGATGTTCGCAACATTCTCATCATTCGCTCGCCAGACCTTGAAACCACCATCAACGGCGAAATCATCAACGCCGATGCAATGAAAAATCGCATCGTCAATGATTTGATTGCTGTTTCGGGAGACAACGAAGCCCGTCTAAACCGCTTTGAGAATGTTGGTCCTGCCATTGCCGCCCAAGTCACCCAACGCGCTGGCCTTGCAATCGCCATTGCTGCCCTTGGCGTCATTCTCTACATCGCTTTTGCTTTTCGCGGTGTACAACACGCCTTCCGCTATGGCATCTGCGCCGTCATTGCCATGCTGCACGATATTCTCATTGTCCTTAGCATCACCGCAATTGGTGGAAAATTCTTCGGCTGGCAGGTAGACTCGCTCTTCCTCACCGCCCTCCTCACCGTCATTGGCTTCTCGACGCAGGACAAAATCGTCGTCTTTGATCGCATTCGCGAAAACTCCACCATCCTACGCAAATTGCCGTTCGAAAAGCTTGCCAATCACTCCATCATCCAAACGCTGCAGCGCTCAATCAACACGCAGTTGATGACGGTTGAATTCATGTTGCTTGCGCTTGCACTGTTTGGCGGTATCACCCTGCGCGAATTTGCCGTCATCCTGCTCATTGGCCTCTTCAGCGGTACCTATTCATCCATCTTTGTTGCTGCTCCCATCCTCGTCGTATGGGAAAACAAAGAATGGCGCAATTGGTTCAAGCGTCCCAGCGCGGCCTGATCCGAACATGTTGCTGAGAATGTTGGCCGCATGTAATCCTTGCACGTATATTCATGCGTAAGGCCAAAAGGCGCTTTACAAGCTTGTAAAGCGCCTTTTACTTATCAAATCCAAGGAGAGAAATCATATGACCCAACAAGCTTTAACTGAAGAGCACGTCCCCCTATATAGCCGCATTAGCATCTCTGCTGCTGATGCAGCCATCGCCATCCTGCAAACCGTTGTAGGTGGTGGCGCCCTCACCTACTATTACACTCGCGTCGCCGGCCTGGATGAGGGCAAAGCCGGATTGGTTTGGTTGATCTTCGGCATCTGGAATGCAATCAACGACCCCCTGTTTGGTTTCATCAGCGACCGCACCAAAAGCAACCTTGGCCGTCGCATCCCCTACATCCGCTATGGCGCCCCCATCATCGCCCTCGGTTTCATCTTATTCTGGATCAATTTCTCCAACACCCAGGCAGTTCTCTTCTGGCAAATGCTGATCAGCTTATTCATCTACGATACCCTTTACACAGCAATCGCCACCAGCATTTACATCATGCCCTTTGAAATGGCCGTTTCCAACAAAGCTCGCAGCACAATCTTTATCTGGAAAATCATTTTCATGATTCCCCCGAACGTATTTCCCTTTGTGCTTGCCAGCATTCAACCCGGCCCCGGAGAAGACCCAACCAACTACCGCTGGTTTATGATTGGCCTGGCAGCTGTTGTCTGTCTCATCGTCATTGCCAGCACCTTCTTCTACAAAGAAAAACACTTCCAACAAGAAGAAGTTCAGCCACCCTTCTTCACCGCCATCAAAGAAAGCTTCAAGAACGTCCCCTTCCTCATCTTCCTGGTCAGCAGCTTCACCATCATCTATGCACAAACCAACCTCCTGCAAGGCGTGGCCTATTACTTTGATGAAATCATCAAAGCCAATCAATTGCCCATCTACATTGGCCTGGCTGTTGGCATTGTCCTGGGCATTTTCCTCTGGGTGCGCCAACGCGATCGCTGGGGTGTTAAGCGTTGTCTGCTCACCTGGCTGGCCCTATTCTCTATCGGTTGCTTCTGGCTGCTCATCTTTGGCAAAATCGCCCTGTTGGGAATGATTGGTTTCTTCTTCATCGGCATCGGCTTCTCCGGCGGCATGTACCTCATCCCCATCATGAACGGCGATGTTGTAGACTACGACGAAGAACGCACCGGCCTGCGCCGCGAAGGCATGTATGCTGGCATCAATAGCCTCGTCACCAAGCCTGCCATCAGCATTGCCCAATCTGCGTTTTTAGCCATCATTGCTTCGGCAGGCTACATGCAAAACCTACCCAAAGGCCAACAACCCGCCTCCGTTCACAACGGCATCCTTGCCGCCTGGGTACTCATCCCCGGCTTGCTCCTTGCCATCTCCTTCTTAGCCACTCTTGCCTACCCGCTCAGTGGCGCCAAGTGGGATGAAACCAAAAAGAAAATTGCCGCTCTGCACGAAGAAAAAGAAAAGCGCTTCCTCGAAGAGCACGGATATCGCTTCGTCAAATAAACAAACCTGTCACAACACAGCTCGCCACCAAAATTGGCGAGCTGTGTTTGTTTTTATAAAAGCTATCATCCCAAATCGGTGATAACCGTTACTCCACCCAAAATTCATCTTGATATACAATAAAGTTGTAATTCTATTCATCTAACTAAAAGAGGAACCCTATGCGTAAAGAAGTCGTCTTGATCACTGGCGCCAATGGCGAAATTGGACATGGCCTCATCACCTATCTTGGACAACAAGGCAAACATCGCATCCTGGCACTGGACGTTCAACCACTGGACGAAAGCCTCAAACCCTATTGCGACCGCTTCATTCAAGGCGACATTCTGGATCAAATGCTCTTAGGCCGTCTAGTCGCCGAATTCGAAATCCGCACCATCTATCACCTCGCCTCCATTCTCTCCACCAAAGCTGAATATAACCCAGAAACAGCACATCGTGTCAATGTAGAAGGCACGCTCAACCTCTTACGGCTCGCTGTCGAACAGTCGCAATGGCAGGGCCGTCCGGTCAAGTTCCTCTACCCAAGCTCAATTGCAGCCTATGGCTTACCTGATATTGTCACCAAACAAAAAGCTGGCAAAGTCAAAGAAGATGAATGGCTGCAACCGGCCACCATGTACGGCTGCAACAAACTTTATTGTGAGCACCTGGGGCGCTACTACACCTACAACTACCGCCGTCTGGCCGCCGACGCCGGCAAAACCAGCGTAGATTTTCGCTGCCTGCGCTTTCCCGGCCTCATCAGCGCCATCACCGTTCCCACCGGTGGCACAAGCGACTATGGCCCCGAAATGCTCCACCACGCCGCCCAAAACCTGCCCTATGCCTGTTTCGTCCGCCCCGACAGCCAACTTCCCTTCATGGTCATGGCAGATGCCATCAAGTCTCTGCTTGAGCTCGAAGCTGCTCCCGCTGAGGCCCTCACCCGCCGCGTCTACAATGTAACCAGTTTTAGCCCCACCGCCCAAGAAATTTACGAAATCGTCAAAAAAGCTTTCCCCAACGCCGACATCACCTTTGAGCCACACTTAAGCCGCCAAAGCATTGTTGATTCCTGGCCAGCCGATGTAGACGATTCTGCCGCCCGCACCGACTGGGGCTGGAAACCTGACTACGATCAAACCCGCGCCTTTGAAGAGTACCTCATTCCTGTAATCCGACAACGCTATAGCGGGCCAAATAAAGCCCTGTAAGAAGAAAGGAACGTTAACCATGTTATCTTCCAGCTACGCGCCTAAGCCCTATCAACTCACCGACGAACAAAAATCGGCTTCTTTCATGGCCTATACGACCACAGCACTCTATTGGGGCGAAGTCGTTGTCCGCAACTCCATTCGCGTCAGCACCTGGCTGCGCACCAATGCCGCCCCCGAAACCATCACCATCTACAACGCCAAAGTCATCAACATCACCGCCAACGGCACCCCCAACCCCATGAAATTCACCGAAGTCCATGTACCCAATGCCAGCATCCTTGCCTACCATCTCATCCCACCCGACAAAGACCCGCTTGATTACGATCCGACAGAGCCGCATCGCGTCATGGACCCAGTCACCGCAATCATTGGCACTTTTCGAATTGATGGCAAAATGCGCATGTCCACCCGTTCCACACTCAAAAAATACATCGAAGTCACCCGCGAGCTATTTACCACCCTCTATGACGCCGAAATCTCTAACCCGGTCATGCCAGCTTTAACCAAAATGAAAGTGGACATGGTTATGGTGCGTCAGGCAACCTGCGTCTTCTGCCTGGTCAACCCCCAACGCCCACCCGAGGAATAAACTGTATGACCCTGCCAACCGTCTTTCTCACCCGCGCCTTGCCATCAGAGGTGCTTGCCAAACTGCAACCTTACGCACAGGCAGAAATATGGCCTGAAGAAACACCACCGCCCTATGAAACCTTGTGCCAAAAGGCCGCCCAAGTAGACGCCATCATCACCATGCTGTGCGACCGGATTGATGCCCCACTCATTCAGTCCTGTAAAAACCTCAAAGTCATCAGCCAAATGGCTGTCGGCTACGACAATATTGACCTTCAAGCAGCGGCACAACATCACATCGCCGTTGGCAACACCCCAGGCGTCCTCACCGAAACAACCGCCGACCTGGCTTGGGGGTTGCTCATGGCAGCTGCCCGGCGCATCGTCGAAGCGGATAACGAAGTCCGCAACGGCATCTGGCGTCCTTGGGGGCCCGATGTCCTCACCGGACAAGATATCTACGGCGCCACCCTCGGCATCATCGGCTTTGGCCGCATCGGACAAGCCATGGCACGCAGAGCTCGCGGCTTCGATATGCGCATCCTCTACTACGACATTCAACGCAATCCAACCGCCGAACAAACCCTTGGCGTCCTCTTCACACCGCTTGAAGACTTGTTAAAACAATCCGATTTTATCAGCATCCACGCCTACCTCAACCAGCAAACCTACCGCATGATCGGTCGCCCACAATTTGAATGCATGAAACCGACCGCTGTGCTCATCAACACTGCTCGCGGTGCCATGGTAGACCCCGACGCATTAGCCTGGGCCTTGCAAGAAGGCCGCATTGCTGCCGCTGGAATCGATGTCTTTGACCCGGAGCCAATGCCCGCAAACAGCCCCCTTTTGGCTATGCGCAACCTGGTCATCACCCCTCACATCGCCAGCGCCAGCAAACAAACCCGCCTTCGCATGGCCTTCATGACCATCGAAAATGTCATCGCCGGCCTCCAAGGCCTTCCTCTTCCCTATCCTGTTCCTTTACCAACATGATAAATATACCGTCCAAATGGGTACTTTCATTCCAAAACTTCCACCTCTACAACAATAGATTTGGAGTAAAATAGACAGGTTGTATTTCGCTATCATTAATTTCCCCAAGGAGGAATTTCCGTGGAATCCAAAACTTTAGACGGGCTCATGCAGCCAAAATCTGTTGCTGTTGTCGGTGCATCCTCTCAGCCCGGCAAAATTGGCTATACAGTCGTTGATAACCTCATCAAGAGCGGCTACGAGGGTAAAATCTACCCTATCAACCCCAAAGCTGCTGACATCCTCGGCATCAAAGCCTATCCATCAGTCCTAGCTGTCCCCGACGAAATTGATGCAGCTGCCATTACCGTTCCCGCCAGCCTCGTTGAACAGGCTGCCGAAGAATGCGGCAAAAAAGGCGTCAAAGCCCTCATCATCATCACTTCTGGCTTTAGCGAAGTTGGCAACCGCGATCTTGAAGATCGCATTGTTGCCATTGCTCGCCGCTACAACATGCGCATCCTGGGCCCCAATATCGTTGGCACCTTGTCCAACTCCCAAAAGCTCAACGCATCCTTTGCTCCCTTCCTGCCCCTGACCGGCAAAGCCACCCTCATCTCGCAAAGTGGCGCCCTGCTCATTGCCATGGACGCCTCAACCTACATTCGCCGCGTTGGCTTTGAAAAACTCATCTCCATCGGCAACATGTCCGATGTTGATTTCGCCGACATCATCACCTGGCTTGACGATGACCCGAACACCACCTGTGTCTCCCTCTACATCGAAGGATTCCGCGATGGCCGCAAATTCATGGATGCCTGCCGTCGCGCCCACAAACCCATCATTGCCCTAAAATCCGGGGTCTCCAGCCATGGTGCAGCGGCCGCCGCCTCTCACACCGGCTCACTCGCTGGTGCAGCCAAAGTCTATGGCGCTGCTTTCCAGCAAGCTGGTGTTGTCCAGGCCTCAGACCTCGATAACCTCTTTGACCGAACCCTGGCGCTTTCCTTGCAACCCCCAATGAAAGGCGACAACCTGCTCATCATCACCAATGGCGGCGGTGTCGGCGTTCTTGCCACCGATTCTGCTGAGCGCTATGGATTGCCCCTACAGTTTGCCCCGCAAGACTTGCGCGACGAACTCAAGAAGCACATGCCCGAATTTGGCTCTGCTAAAAACCCAGTAGACCTCACGGGCATGGCTGGACGCGACTGGTACGAAGACAGCATCCGCTTTGCCTTTGCTCACCCCTGGGTAGACGGCTTGGTTGTTCTCTATTGCGAGACCTCCCTCACCGACCCCGTAGATATCGCCTATGGCATCAAAAAAGCCATTGATGAATCTGGCGTCAAAGACAAACCCGTCACTGTCTCCTTTGTCGGTGGTGAACAATCCGAAAAGGCCACCCGCTGGTTGGTTGAACAAGGCATTCCCACCTACAGCGCCCCCGATCTGGCTGTCAATGCCCTGGCCGCCCTGCGCGAATATGCCATCATGCAACAAATGCTTGCCGAAACCAATGAGCCCTGCCTGGACGTAAATAAAGCACAGGCTCTTGAAGTCATTGGCCGCGCCCGCGCCGATGGACGCGACTCGCTCACCGAAATCGAGGCCAAGCAAGTTTTCGCCGCCTATGGCTTGCCTGTCACCAAAACGCAATTGGCCAAAAACGAAGAAGAAGCCGTGGAACTGGCAAAAGCCATTGGCTTCCCAATCGTCATGAAAATTGTCTCCCCAGACATTCTGCACAAATCAGATGCAGGCGGCGTCAAAGTCAACATCAAAGATGAAGCCGGTGTGCGCGAAGCCTATCGCACCATCCTCAACAACGCCAAAGCATACAAAGCCGATGCCCGCATTCATGGCATTGCCATTCAGGAAATGGCACCCTGGGGCACAGAAGTCATCCTCGGCTCTGTCAATGACGCCACCTTTGGCCCGACCATGATGTTCGGCTTGGGCGGCATCTTCGTTGAAGTTCTCAAAGATGTCACCTTCCGCGTTGCCCCTGTTGCCGAAGGGCAGGCATTGCGCATGTTGAGCGAAATTCGCGGTGCCCCCATTTTGGCGGGTGTGCGCGGCGAAAAACCACGCGATCGCCAGGCAATGGCTGCCACAATTTGCCGTTACTCCTCCATGATCGTAGATCTTGCTGAAGAAATCAGCGAATCGGATGCCAACCCCGTCCTCGTCTACGAAGAGGGTAAAGGCGTGCGCGTTGCCGATGCTCGCATCATCCTAAAGAAAAAGTAACCCCAACCCCACTGCTCCACAAACATAAACGGGCGGTTTCATCACCGCCCGTTTTCTTTTTTCAAGCATTCAGCCGTTCCCAAGCCCCCTCCCACGGCGTACCCAACCGATGGCGCTGCGGAATAGTAACCTTCATCAACCGCTGCCCTATCTGCGCCGAAAGCAACGCCACCTGCGCCCAATCCTCCGCACGCACAGCCTCTTGCATTGCCAACCCCAATCGCCGCGCCCATTCCCATTCCATCCGAAACCGATCCGCTTTAACCCAATAATCGCGCTTCTCCCAAGCCACAACCGAAGCATCCACCGTATCGCCAATCTCCACCAAAGCCAGGCCAATAAACGCCGCCAAATCATGCGCCAGCTCGTTTGGCTCTGTTTGTCTCATCAACTCGCGCAATGCCAACACCACACAACGCGTCAGCCGATTTCTATCCTTACCAGCCCCTTCTGTCTGAATCACGCGACCCACAAGCATCCTCCAATAAGAGTTTTGTTATAAAAAGCGCCATGATTATATCCTATTATTGACGTTAAACCTGCTCGCGTTTATAATTCTTCTGCCTGGGGAAATGCTGGAACTGGCAGACAGGCATGACTTAGGATCATGTGCCGAAAGGCGTGCGGGTTCAAGTCCCGCTTTCCCCATACATATGGCGGTATTTGACAAAGCCACCCCCACATATACGGCATTTTGGAGGGTGGCTTATGTCTTCAGCCAATTTGCGGCACATGACCCAAAATCTTGTGACTTTTGGGCTGGATCACCTCAGTACTGCCGTTCAAGCCTTCCTGGTGGATAGACAATCCAGCGGACTTTCTCAGAACACTATCAAGTTTTACACTCACAGTTTAGCCCGCTTCAGCCAGTTTTGCGAAAGCCAGGCCATCACCAGAATTGAGCAGATTACAGCGGATACCATCCGTGCCTTTCTTCTGTGGCTGGAACAGCAGGGACACAGCCCCAGCGGTCGCCATGCGCGTTATCGAAGTTTACGGGCTTTCCTGTACTGGCTGGAAACTGAATTGGGAGAAGATACCTACCGCGCCCCTATCCGCAAGGTCAAAGCCCCAAAACTACCCAAAGAAGTTATCGAAGGTGTCAACCTAGATGATGTTCAGCGCATGATTGAAGCCTGCAAGGGCAACCGCTTTACCGAATTACGCGATAAAGCCCTTTTGCTCTTCCTGCTGGATACCGGCGCGCGTGCCAGTGAAGCCCTTGCCGTTGACCTTGCCGATGTAAACTTTCCCACCGGCGGAGTATTCATCCGCAAGGGCAAAGGGAACAAGTCGCGCATGGTGTACTTTGGCAGAAACACCCGCCGCGCCCTCACCGCTTACCTCAAAGCCCGCAAGGATGACAACCCCGCCCTGTGGGTCAATGAGCAAGGCGAACGGCTCACCCGTTACGGCCTGGATAAGACCCTACGCTTGCGCGCTAAACAGGCCGGCATTGCTGATCCACCATCGGCGCACGACTTCAGGCGTGCTTTCGCCCTGAATATGCTCCGCTCAGGTTGCGATGTGTTCACCCTTCAGCGATTGATGGGTCATAGCGATCTAACCGTTTTGCGCCGGTATCTGGCTCAAACTGAAGCCGATTTGCAGCAAGCCCATCAAAAATTTAGCCCTGTAGAGGGAATGAAAAACAAAAAGTGATATAAACACCCTTTGCGTAGAAAAATCGTTCTACGGGCTTTGTAGGGGCTTCTACGGGCAAATTTCGTGGGCTTCGTTGCTCAGTATGAGCAATGGGTATTTGCAAACTTCTCATTCTTGATTTTGCGCCTCGCTCTGGCCGGCAGCCTCCGCCACCCGCCGTTCGAGTTCTACCAGCCGTTGCTCAACCGTTGTGGCGTTCCGCAAGCGCAGGGCATTATCCAGCACGGCTTGAACAACACGCAACCGCTCAGCGGGCAGTAAGCGCGGGTTGGTCAGTAAGTCCTGAAGCGCATCCACCGCCGCCCCCTGCATACTGAGCAACCGCCGCATGGAAGCCGTGAGAAGGTCGGCTTCTGCCTGCTGAAGGGCTTCCGTGAAGTGCGGTTGCTTCACCCAGCGGTAATAAGTGCGCCGCCCCACCCCTGCCACCTGGCAAGCCTGGCTGATTGTCTTCCCTGTAAGCAGGGCTTCAATCAACCGCCGTTGTCGTGCTGTGATTTTTGCGCCGTTCTGTTCCATCCTGCGCCTCACCCAGATTGACATATTGCCGCAGTTCCCGGCGGTCAAAGGATATTTTACCGGTCAGCAATTGTACCAGGTAGCCAAACGCCACCAGCGCCGCCGTGACTTCCTCATCCGTTGCGCCTTCCAGTGCCAGCCGGAAGCGGGCAAGGTTGAAGTCTCGCCGCACTTCCGGCGGCAGGCTGGCTATCAGGTCATCGAGGGGCAGTTCACGATAATTCATTCAAACTCAGGCGGTAAGGTTGGTCGCGTGAGTTCCGTCCGAACGGCTAATTTCGTTTGCGGGTCGGCAATTTCGCCGAAAGTCCGTTCAAACTCCAGCATGGCCTCCGCGCCTGGCACCGAATCAGCGGTTTTCTCGAAAGTGCGCCAATCGCCACGTACAAAAGCCGTCAGCGCAACGGCGCGCAGGGTCGGTT
>JAIWNK010000006.1 GCA_020216845.1 Anaerolinea sp.
GACGAATCATTGCGCGCCGAACTAGAAGCTGAAACCACTGCTCTTGAAACCGACTTGCAAAAACGCCAAATCAGCGTACTGCTCTCTGGTCCGTACGATAAGGGCAACGCTTTTCTCAGCATCAACGCCGGGGCGGGTGGCACCGATTCACAAGATTGGGCAGCCATGCTCCAACGCATGTATTTGCGTTGGGCAGAACGGCGCGGCTATGAAGCCGAAGTAATTGACCTCACCGAAGGCGAAGAAGCCGGCATCAAAAGCACCACCATTGCCATCCGCGGCAAATACGCCTATGGCTACCTCAAATCCGAAAAAGGCGTTCACCGGCTCGTGCGCCTCTCCCCCTTTGACGCAGCTCATCGCCGCCACACCTCCTTTGCCGAAGTATCGGTCATGCCCGAAGCCGACGACGACCTGGATATTCAAATCAATCCTGAAGACCTGCGCATTGACATCTACCGCTCCTCTGGTGCCGGTGGGCAAAATGTCCAAAAAAACTCCACTGCCGTACGTCTGCTTCATATTCCCACTGGCATCATTGTCACCTGCCAAAACGAACGTTCTCAAATGCAAAATCGCGAAAACGCCATGCGAGTCCTGCGCTCTCGTCTTCTTGATATTGAACGCGAAAAACAAGAAGCTGAGCTGGCACAACTACGCGGCGAATTCAAAAAAATCGAATGGGGCAGCCAAATCCGTTCATACGTCCTTCACCCATATCAACTGGTCAAAGATCACCGCACCGAATACGAAGTCGGCAACACCCAAGCCGTCCTGGATGGCGATATAGACGCCCTGATTGAAGCCTACTTGAAAGCCCAATAAACACATCTCCACAACACTTTTTGTGACACTTGCGGTAAGAAGTCTGGTCAAATAGCAGTATCCGACCATCACCATCCTTTGATACAATGCCTAACGGGTTGAAATGCCACCCCCACTAGCGTGTTTGATAAGGACAAACTATGACCGATTATCGCATTCAGCAACATCCTATTCTTCCCATCCCAGAACGAAAACCGCTCGAATTCTTCTGGTCTGACCAAAAACTTACGGCCTACGAAGGCGAAACCATTGCCGCAGCGCTCTTTGCCAATGGCATTCGCATCTTTGGGCATCATCACATGGACAATTCTCCCCAGGGCATCTTCTGTGCCAACGGTCAATGTGCCCAATGCCTGGTCATTGCCGACGGGTTGCCGGTCAAAGCTTGTATGGAAGTTGTCAAAGCAGGTATGCATATTTACCCTGCCAATGGCCTGCCTGAACTGCCCAAAGTTTCACAAGTTCCGGCCATGCAACCAGTAAGAGAAATAGAAATCCCCGTTCTCATCATTGGCGGCGGCCCCTCAGGGCTTTCCGCCGCAATTGAGCTGGGCAAGCGCGGTGTGCGTGCCATTCTGATTGACGACAAGCAACGCCTGGGCGGCAAATTGGTGCTGCAAACCCATCGCTTTTTTGGCTCTGCCAATGCCGTCTATGCTGGCACACGCGGCATAGATATTGCCACCCGTCTAGAAAAAGACCTGCGCGCCTATCCATCCATCGAAATCTGGCTCAGCAGCACAGCCTTGGCCGTTTTTAGTGATCAAAAAGTTGGCGTCTTATACCATGGTCACGAATACGTCATTGTCAAACCAAAAGTTTTGCTGGTAGCATCTGGGGCGCGCGAAAAATTCCTCGCCTTCAAAGGCAACACCCTGCCTGGCGTTTATGGCGCAGGCGCCTTCCAAACCCTGGTCAATCGCGACCTGGTCCGTCCAGCCGAAAAGCTCTTCATCGTTGGCGGTGGCAATGTCGGCCTCATCGCTGGCTATCACGCCCTGCAAGCTGGCATCAGCGTTGTCGGCCTGGTTGAGGCACTGCCCGAATGCGGTGGCTATAAAGTCCATAAAGACAAATTGGTGCGCATGGGCGTCCCCATTTACACCTCACACACCATCCTCAGCGCCAACGGAAATGATAAAGTCGAATCCGTCACCATTGCCCAAGTAGACGAAAAGTTTCGCCCCATTCCCGGCACAGCCAAATCCTTTGAATGCGACAGCATCCTGATCGCTGTTGGCCTCGACCCGGTCAACGAATTCTACCTCAAAGCCAAACAATTCAACCTGCCTGCCTTCGTCGCCGGAGATGCCGAAGAAATTGCCGAAGCCTCTGCTGCCATTTTCTCCGGCAAAATCAAAGGGCTTGAAGTTGCCCGCTTCCTCGGGCTAGAAGTCGGCGAAATTCCCGCCGCATGGTATCGCACCAGCGAAATCCTAAAATCTCGCCCAGGCAAAACCCTGATCCAAGAGGCACCTGAGGTTACAACCGGCGTCATTCCCGTCATTCACTGCAACCAGGAAATCCCCTGCAACCCCTGCTCTGCGCTCTGCCCACATGGCCTCATTTACGTAGACAGCCGCGACATCCGCTCCATTCCCGTCTTTTTGGGCAACAGTTATTGCTGCGAAGTCTGCGAACGCTGCGTGGTTGGCTGCCCCGGTCTAGCGATCACGCTAGTAGATTATCGCAACGATCCGGATTTTCCCATCGTTTCCATTCCCTATGAATTCACCCGCGAAACGCTCAAATCCAAAGATGTCATTACCGTCATAGACACCGAAGGCACGCCGTTGGGAGATGTGGAAGTCATCTCAACGCATTCCATCCCCACCTCCGACCGCACCCTGGTTGTTCAGGTGCAAGCCCCCAAAGAGATTGCCAGCCGCATCGCCGGAATCCGCATTCAAGAAGCCGCTGTGACTCAACCGTTAGCTGAATATGTAGACCACATAGCCGACGATATCATCGTCTGTCGCTGTGAACGCGTCACCGCCGGCGAAATTCGCGCCCTCATCCGCCAAGGCTATCGCGACATCAATGAAATCAAAACCGTCACGCGTGCCAGCATGGGCGCATGTGGAGCAAAAACCTGCACAGCCATCATCCACCGCCTCTTCCGCGAAGAAGGCATTCCGGTTGACGAAATTATTGAATCTACCAAACGCCCAATCTTCATCGAAGTTCCCCTCGGAACTTTTGCTGGTGCAAATGGCCAGGAAGGTGAAAACAAATGACCACAATCCCTCATTATGACGTCATTATCATTGGTGCCGGTTCGGTTGGCACACCTGCCGCCTACTACTTTGCCAAAGCAGGGTTTAAAACCCTTGTCCTTGACCCACTCCCTAGCGTTGGCCAAGGCTCGAGTAAAAAAGCCATCGGCGGTGTCCGCGCCACCCACTCAGACCCCGCCAAAATTCGCCTCTGCTTGCGCAGCCTTGAGATTTTCTCCACATGGAAAGAAGAAACCGGCGATGACATTGAATGGTACCAGGGCGGCTATTGCTTTGTCGCCTACCGCCAGCGCGAGGAACAAATCCTCAAAGACCTGATGGTCAAGCAAAAACAATTCAACCTCAACATAGATTGGTATAACCACGACGACCTGCTAAAGATTGTTCCCGACCTCAACCCCAACGATCTAATCGGCGGCACTTTCTCCCCTGGCGATGGCAGCATCTCCCCCCTGCTATGCATCCATTCCTACTACACCCATGCCATGCAAGCTGGCGCCACTTTCCACTTTGATGAACGCGTCACCCAAATCCTCACCCAAAGCGGCAAAGTCACTGGCGTTAAAACAGATCATGCCACGTATGGCGCCGACGTCGTTATTAATGCTGCTGGCGCATGGTCAAAAGAAGTCGGCGCCATGATTGGCCTCAACGTCCCAGTCCAGCCCGACTCACACGAAGCAGCAATTACCGAACACGTTGCCCGCTTCCTTGAACCAATGATTGTAGATATCCGTCCTGCCCCGGGCTCGTCCAATTTCTACTTCTATCAACATCTCACTGGCCAAATCATCTTCTGCATCACCCCCAACCCACCCATCTGGGGCTTCGACACCAATGAAACCTCATCCTTCCTGCCCATGGTTGCGCAACGCATGGTTGAAGTCATGCCGCGTCTCAAGAATCTGCGCGTTCGCCGCACCTGGCGCGGTCTCTACCCCATGACGCCCGACGGCTTCCCAATTGTTGGCTGGGCTCGCGAAGTGCAAGGCTTTCTACTTGCAACTGGCATGTGCGGCCAAGGAATCATGCTTGGGCCTGGCTTGGCTGAAATGCTTGTTCGCCTCGTCCAACATACCAACACCCCCGCAGATGACGAAATTTTGCCCTACATGTCACCCTACCGCGACTTTGGCGGCCAGGAAATGCTAAAATAGTCTCAATCCACCTTAAACTTGCAAACCGGCGCAGGGATTTTTTCTGCGCCGGTTTTGGAGCTTGATTATGACCATTCAAGGACTTATTTTTGATTTTGATGGCCTCATTGCCGACACCGAAAAACCAGAATACGATGCCTGGCAAGCGATTTACCAATCCTACGGCGTTGAGCTTGCCCTTACCGACTGGGCGCGCTGCATTGGCGCATCATATGCCGCTTTTGACCCCGTTACCCACCTCGAATCCCTGCTCGGCTACAGCGTTCCTCGTCAACAGCTCATCACCACCCATCGTCAAAACGCCAATCGCTCGCTCGATCACCTTGAGCCACTTCCTGGCGTCGTCTCACTGCTCCAAAACGCACAACAAGCCGGCCTTCGCCTGGCCATCGCCTCCAGCTCCGACCGTGCTTGGGTGCATTCACGGCTTAAAATCATGGGGCTATTTGAGTACTTTGATTGCATTCGTACCGCTGATGACGTAGAGCAGCTAAAACCATCACCACACCTCTATCTTGCTGCGCTTGAATGCCTTGGCCTTACCGCCGAACAAGCCATCGCCTTTGAAGATTCTCCCAATGGCATCACCGCAGCACAACGTGCCGGTCTATTTTGTGTTGCTGTTCCCAATGAGATCACCGCTCAACTCCCCATCCAACACGCCAATCTCATCATTCCATCCCTCACGCAACTAAGCCTAAGCCAACTACAATCACTTCCACAAACACCCGCTCGCGTTTCTTGACATTCCCTACCCTCACATTTATACTATTCACGGTAGAGGAAGATTTGAAACTAGAGAATCTGCTTGAAATTTTACCCGACAACTACACCATCGTAGATCGCGAACTGATTGAACGCGCCTACAACTTCACCAAACAAGCTCACACCGGACAGTCTCGCAGCTCTGGTGAAAGCTACCTCACACATTGTGTTGCCGTTGCCGCTATCCTTGCCGAACTCCACATGCCCCCCAATGTTGTGATTGCTGGCCTTCTGCACGACACGCTTGCCAACACCAACTTGACAACAAACGACTTAAAACGAGAATTCGGCGATGAAATTGCCAATCTCGTTAACGAGGTCACCCGCATCAGCAGTCTTCCCTCCCTCAGCGAAAATCGCCCCACCGTCGTCCAATCGCGTGAAATTGACCCGGCCACACCGCACCGCTCGCGTCAGCAAGAGGCCAACACCGAGGCCCTGCGCAAGATGTTGCTCGCCATGAACAAAGACATCCGTGTCCTCATCATCAAGCTGGCCGACCGCTTGCACAACATGCGCACCCTGGGCAACTTGCCAGAAAATCGCCGCTTAGTCATAGCACAAGAAACGCTCGACATCTACGCCCCCCTCGCCAACCGTCTCGGCATCTGGCAAATCAAATCTGAACTAGAAGACCTTTCCTTTCGCTACCTTGACCCCGAAACCTACAAAGAAATCGCTGACAAACTCAGCAAAATGGATCAAGACCACGCCAAGAAAATGGCGTTAATCATCCAAAAATTACGCACCGTCATTGAGGAAGCAGGCATTCAGGCCCGCATCTCTGGGCGCACCAAACACATCTACTCAATCTACCGCAAAATGGTTACCAAGGGCAAACCCTTTGAAATGGTACGTGATGTGCGCGGGGTTCGTCTCATCGTCAATGAAGTTGCAGACTGTTACCATGCACTCGGCGTCATTCACAATCGCTGGCGTCCAATCCCTTCTGAATTTGACGACTATATTGCCTCTCCTAAAAACAACTTCTATCAATCTCTCCACACGGCTGTTATCTTTGAAGATGGCAAACCTCTTGAGGTACAAATTCGCACCCAAGAAATGGATACCAATGCTGAATATGGCATTGCTGCACACTGGCGCTATAAGGAAGGGGGGCGTGGAGAAGCCGAATACGAACAACGCGTCAATTGGCTGCGCCGTCTGCTAGAATGGCAAAACGAGGTCAAAGATTCGCAAGAATTCCTGGATGGCGTTAAAAGCGACATCTTTCAAGACCGTGTCTACGTCTTCACCCCACGCGGTGACATCATTGATTTACCCGCTGGCGCCACCCCAATAGACTTTGCCTATCATGTCCACACCCAAATCGGCCATCGCTGTCGCGGTGCCAAAATCAACGGCAAGCTTGTCACCCTTGATTACACCCTCAAAAGCGGTGATCAAGTCGAAATCCTCACCGCCAAACAAGGCGGCCCAAGCCGCGATTGGCTCAATAGCAATCTTGGCCTGGTAAAAACCCCACGCGCCCGCTCCAAAATTCGCGCCTGGTTCATTCACCTTGACCGAGAACAAAACCTGACCCAAGGCAAATTGTTGCTGGAAAAAGAATTCCGCCGCCTGGGCATCCAAACCATTGACATTGACAAACTCACCCACGCCCTCGAATACCGCTCCGCCGATGACCTCTACGTTGCTCTGGGGTGCGGGAATATTTCCATCAGCCGCATCATCAGCGAGCTCAACGAAATTAACGAAGCCGAAAAACACCCCGTCGAAGAAATCCCTCGCTTGGTTTCCGAAAAGCCCGCCGCGAGTACAGGCGTACAGGTTACCGGCATCAAAGGGCTGCTCATCAACTTGGCCCATTGCTGCAACCCTGCCCCTGGCGACGAAATTGTTGGCTACATCACCCAAGGACGCGGCGCCACCATTCACCGCGCCGAATGCGCCAATATCGTCCGTCTGCGACAGAAAAACCCCGACCGCATCATCCAGGTCGATTGGGGCGAACCACAGCGTACCTACCCCGTCAATATTCAAATCAAAGCCTTCCAGCGCCAGGGCTTGCTCACCGATATCTCATCCACCCTAACCGATGAAAGTATTGGCCTACGTGACATCCGTATGAACACCTCATCCAATATTGCCACCTTCCAGCTGACCATTGAAATTAACGATATCACCCAACTCAGCCGCATCCTTAATCGCCTTGAAAACATCCCCAATGTCATGGAAGCCCGTCGCCTTACCCCAGGATAAATCCCCCAAAACACTTTACGGATTACACACCTTGGAGTAAAATCGCATCCTGGTTTTGGGGTATTTTCTAGTGCACGGCCTTATCTTACACCCCAGGAGGAAAAGATGGCAAAAATTCGCTGTCATTATGTAGATTGTGGCTTCCTTGATGAGGGCTATTGCAGCGCAGCTCTGATCGAAGTAGATCCCAATCAAGGTTGCATGACCTATGAACCCACCGCTGAAACCGTCACCGATGATGAATGGGATGAGGAAGAAGAAGAACTGGAAGAATGGGAAGACCTTGAAGACGAAGAAGAGGACGAAGACCTCTGGCTCGATGACGCAGACGAGAGCGACGAATAATCTTCCCACATCCAATTGAATTGGCACAAACTGGCAGTTTTACAATAGTTTGTCAACCTGCCGGTTTGTTGCGTTTAAAATTTCTGTCTTCCCCCTATCATTTGTGCTAAGATTGACACTATGCACACCTCCTCACCCACATTTTACATTCGCGACATCCCCGTCCACGGCAATCTTATTCTGGCCCCCATGGACGGCTACTCTGATCAGCCCTTTCGCAGTTTGGCGCGCAAACTCGGCTCTGCTCTCAGTTACACCGAATTCATCAACACCCTCGATGTTATTCACAAACAACCCCGCTTCCTGGCCGAACGCATTGCCTATACCACAGATGAACGTCCCATCGTATATCAACTTCTCGATAATGACCCCCAACGCCTTCTAGCAGCTGCTCAGCGCCTCTTACCCCACCAACCCGATATCTTTGATATCAATCTCGGTTGCAGTGCCCGCAGTGTCTCTGGACGCGGTGCCGGCGCCGGACTACTGAAAACCCCCGAAAAAATCGCCACCATCTTCAACCTGCTCAGCAAAAACTTACCTATTCCCGTCACCGGCAAAATTCGCCTTGGCTGGGATGAAAACACCCGCAACTATCAACTCGTCGCACGCATCATCGAAGAAAACGGTGGTCAGCTCATCGCCGTTCATGGACGCACCCGCGCCCAACAATACAGCGGACAGGCCGACTGGGATGCCATTGCTGAGATCAAACAAATTGTCTCCATCCCCGTCATCGCCAACGGAGACGTGCAAACCGTCGCAGACATTGACCGCATCCTTGCCCACACCCACTGTGATGGCGTCATGATCGGCAGAGCAGCTACCACCAACCCATGGATCTTCAGCCGCCTGGACCGTCATCAGGTCAGCAACGCCCAGGTTCGCCAAACGCTAACCGAGCACCTTCATGCCAACCTACAATTCTACGGCCCGCAACGCGGCATGATCCTGTTCCGAAAATATGCCAGCCGCTACATCCAACCTCATCTGCCCGAGCTTCTCGACCCGCAGCTACGCCTGAAACTGCTCACCTGCACCGACCCACAAACCTTCCTGGATCTCATTGCACAAATCATCCCATAGGTCACTTGCACATTTTTCACCCCATCGTATAATATTCTCATCCATTTCCATCAGGAGCACCCCATGACCAAATTTGTCGCAGCTATAGATCAGGGCACCACCAGCACTCGTTGCATTGTCTTTGATGCAAGCGGTAACATCGTCGCAGTGGATCAAAAAGAACACCGCCAAATTTACCCTCAACCAGGCTGGGTAGAACACGACCCAATCGAAATCTGGGAGCGCACCCTGGATGTCATTCAAAATGCCTTACGAAAATCTGCAATCTCCATTGAAGATATCGCGGCCATTGGCGTTACCAATCAGCGCGAGACAACCTTAATTTGGGACCGGTATACGGGCAAACCTTATTACAATGCTATCGTCTGGCAAGATACCCGCACCGATGCCATTTGCAATCACCTGGCCGCTACTGGCGGACAAGATCGCCTCCGCCCCCAAACCGGATTGCCCCTTGCTACCTATTTCTCAGGGCCCAAAATTGTTTGGCTGCTCGAAAACGTCCCCGGCCTGCGTCAGGCAGCTGAAAATGGCTCGGCCATCTTCGGCAACATAGACACCTGGATTATTTGGAACCTAACCGGCGGCATCCGCAATGGTGCCCATGTCACCGATGTCACCAACGCCTCCCGTACCATGCTGATGAACCTCAACACATTACAATGGGATCCTGAAATCCTCTCCCTTTTCAACATCCCTGCCAACATCCTCCCCCAAATTCAACCCTCTTCTGCCATCTACGGTTACGCAACAGGCCCCCTACAAGGCATTCCGGTCTGCGGTGACTTGGGCGATCAACAAGCCGCACTGTTTGGACAGACTTGTTATCAACCCGGCGAAGCAAAAAACACCTATGGAACTGGCTGCTTTATGCTTCTAAACACAGGCAACACACCTATCCAAAGCAAAAATGGCCTCCTCACCACCGTTGGTTACAAAATTGGCAATCAACCCGCAGTTTACTGCCTGGAAGGATCCATTGCCATTGCCGGCGCCTTGGTACAATGGCTGCGCGACAACCTCAAAATGATTGATTCCTCAGCGGATATCGAGCCACTTGCGCGCACGGTTGAAGACAATGGCGGCATCTATTTTGTTCCTGCTTTCTCTGGCCTTTTTGCACCCTATTGGCGTAGCGATGCGCGCGGCGTGCTGGTTGGCATGACGCGCTTTATCAACCGCGGCCACATTGCTCGTGCCGTGCTTGAAGCTACCGCCTATCAAACCCGAGAAGTGCTTGAAGCCATGGAACAAGATTCTGGTGTAAAACTAACCGCCCTAAAAGTGGATGGTGGCATGGTTGTCAACGATTTGCTCATGCAATTCCAGGCCGATCAACTCAATGTCCCCGTCATCCGTCCC
>JAIWNK010000007.1 GCA_020216845.1 Anaerolinea sp.
CGCGTTGCTGAAACCACCGCGCTAGGCGCCGCTTATGCAGCAGGGCTGGCAGTCGGCTTTTGGAACAACTTCGATGAATTGCGCGCCAATTGGGGCATGGACCGTCAATGGACGCCGCAAAGTGATCCGGCCACCCGCTCTCGCCTCTACGCCGGCTGGAAAAAAGCCGTTGCCCGCACTCTCAATTGGATCGAGTAGATGAACTCACGTCCCTCTATACTCATCATTGGCGCTGGTTTTACCGGCTGCGCCCTGGCGCACGACCTCAGCTTACGCGGCGTCAACGTCACCGTCCTTGAAAGAGGCGAAATTGCCTCTGGCACCTCTGGGCGCACACATGGCCTGCTTCATTCTGGAGCGCGCTACTGCGTCACCGACCCAGAAGCCGCCATTGAATGCATCACCGAAAGCCGCATCCTCAGCCAAATTGCAGCCCAATGCATTGAATACAATGGCGGCCTGTTCGTAGCCTTGAACGACCAAGACCTGGCCTACTCTGCTGCTTTTGAACAAGGCGCCCAGGCAACGGGCATTCCCATTGAACGGCTATCGCCCCAACAGGCCTTACAACGAGAGCCCAATCTCAACCCCAACCTTCTAGCCGCCTACACCGTCCCGGATGGAACATTTGACCCTCTCCGTCTGGCTTTGGCCTTTGCTGCCACAGCTCGACAAAACGGCGCAGTCTTCCTAACCCACCATGAAGTACAAGCCCTGCACGCAGATGGGCAAGGGCGAATCACCAAACTCACCGCCTGGAATCGCCATACCGGTCAACAGCAAACCTTCACAGCAGACCTGATCATCAGCGCCACCGGCGCCTGGGCAGGGCAAATTGCTGCAATGGTTGGCGCAAGCACCGTTGTCAAACCCACACCGGGCATCATGGTTGCCTACAATCAACGCCTTGTGCACCATGCCATCAATCGTCTTTGCCCACCCGATGATGGCGACATCCTCATTCCCCAACGTCGCATGGTTGTCATTGGCACAACCTCGTTCGAAGTTGAAAACCCCGACTACATTCCCATCACCGCCGAACAAACCGAACAAATGCAGCGCGCTGCCGAAGCTCTCGTCCCTGCCATTGCCAACACCCAACGGCGCGGCGTTTACATGTCTGCCCGCCCACTCATCGTCTCTGGCAGCAGCGGACGCAGCCTATCCCGCACCTTCAAATGCTATGATCATGAAGCCCTTGACGGCTTGCCTGGGCTGATTACCATCACCGGCGGTAAAGCCACAACCTGCCGCATCATGGCCGAAAAAACAGCGGATTTAGCCTGTCAAAAACTTGGCCTCTCCGCCCCCTGCCGGACCAAAGATGTGCCGCTTCGATCCTATCGCCTCTATTATTCATAACCATGGAGGAACATTGCCCACCCTCTGGAAAATCACTCTTGAAATTTTGCGCCAACGGCAAAATCAACCGCCACACGTTGAATTATTTGAATTGGAAGTTGACCCCGATGAAAACGTGCTAGACTGCATTGAACGTGTCTGGGCATTCCACGACCGAAGCCTCACCTTCCGTCATGCTTGCCACCACTCCACCTGCGGCGCCTGTGGAATGCGCGTCAACGGCGTGGAAAAACTAACCTGCATCACCCCCGTTCGAGAAGTTACCCACCCCAATGGCGTGCTTCGTGTCGAACCCCTGCGCAACTTCCCCGTCCTCAGCGACCTGGTCGTAGATGTCAGCGGCTTCTTCCAACGCATGGAACAAACCCAACTTTCTTCCATTGCGCCCCTCTCTCAAGCCAAGCTGCCCTTTGAGCCCAATCCACCCACCATCTGGCAAGGGCAACGCCTGATTGATTGCATTGAATGCGGCCTATGCGTCAGCGCTTGCCCCGCCGCCAACACCTCAACAAGTTACTTCGGCCCTGCTGTGTTGGCCGCCGCCCAACACGTCTACCGACAAACAAACAACCCAACTGTGATGCAACTTGTCAACTGCGCCGACGGATTATGGCGTTGTCACAGCGCCTATGAATGCTCTGCCGTATGCCCATCCAACGTAGACCCGGCCTGGCGCATCATGGATATGCGCCGCGCCACTGTCGCACATTCGCTGCGCAACATCTTCAAACGTCCCAATCAAAAGGTTGCTCCATGAATCAACCCTCGCCCCGCAATATCCTACGCTGGTTTGACCCCCGCCATCGCCAACCCGGCACCTGGGCCTTCATCCTCAACCGCATTACTGCCCTCGGCCTAACTCTCTACCTCGCCATGCATCTGATTGTGCTAGGCAAACTTGCCCAAGGCCCCGCTGCCTATGATTCCTTTGTTGCCCTGGCGCACAGCCCATTGGTCAAAATTGGCGAAATGCTCGTCATCGCCGCCGGAATCCTACACGGTTTGAATGGCTTGCGCGTCGCCATCACCAGCCTTGGCTTTGCCACCCGCTATCAAAGGCAACTCCTTTGGGCAAGCACAATCCTATCAGGAATTTTAATCCTCATTTTTGCCCGCGCCATGTTCCTTGGAGGTTAAAGCATGACCCAAATTTCACATCCATCCAATCCCAAAGAGCCTCTTGGACTATGGTTATTCAAAATCATCACCGGCCCGATCATCCTTGTCATCCTAACCATCCATTTCCTGGTCAATCACTTGCTGGCACCAAACGGCCTGCTCACCTACGCAGAAGTCATTGCTTATTATAAAAACCCCATCGTCCCCATCATGGAAATCATCTTTGTATGCTTTGCCGTTGCACACTCACTCACCGGCCTGCGCGGCATTGTGCTAGACCTCAACCCATCCCAACGCATTCTGCGGATATTCGATTGGCTTCTGCTCATTCTTGGCAGCACTGCCATCCTATACGGCATTTGGTTGGCCCTGACCATTGCCTCAGCATAGGACGATATGGCACACCACACCGTCCGCTCTGGTTTTTCTCAACTAGCTGACCGTCTCAACCGTTTTCCTCAAGGCGCCCCTCCTGGTCCAACCCTCTTCAAACTACTTCGTGTACTGATGAGCGAGCGCGAAGCTGAACTCATCTCCTTGCTCCCCATCAGGCCCTTCAAGGCCGAAACAGCGGCGCGTGCCTGGAACATGCCTTTGGCCCAAGCACAAAGCAAACTCGATGAATTGGCCGGACGCGCCCTTCTCTTGGATATCCTCGGCGAGCAAGGCTATCAATACGTCCTACCACCGCCCATGGCAGGCTTCTTTGAATTTTCACTGATGCGTCTGCGCAATGACCTCGATCAGCACCTGCTTTCAGAACTCTTCTATCAATATCTCAATGTTGAAGAAGACTTCATCCGCTCCCTCTTCATCGGTGGCGAAACCCAAATGGGCCGCATCTTTGTTCAAGAACCTATGCTGCCTACCACCAACACGCTCACCGTTCTGGACTATGAGCGCGCCAGCCACATCATCCGCACCGCCAGGCACATCGGCGTTGGCATGTGCTACTGCCGTCACAAAATGAGCCATATCGGACAAGCCTGTAACGCCCCCATGAACATTTGCATGACCTTTGGCAACACCGCCGATTCACTCATCCGTCATGAATATGCCCGTCGAATTGACGCTGCTGAATGCCTCGACCTGCTTGCCCAAGCATATGAGCACGGCCTGGTGCAATTTGGTGAAAACGCTCAAGAAAACGTCAGCTTTCTATGCAATTGTTGTGGATGTTGTTGCGAGGCCATGCAAGCCGCACGACGTTTTGCCATTCTCAACCCAATCCACACCACCAATTTCCTTCCCACCCTCACCCCTGAAGCCTGCACAGGTTGTGGCAAATGCATCAGCGCCTGTCCAGTAGAAGCCATGAGCCTGGTATCTGCCCACGATCCACTGCGCCCACAAGCACGCAAAGCGCATCTCAACGTCGAAACTTGCCTCGGCTGCGGTGTTTGCGTACGTTCCTGCCCCCATAATGCCCTAAAGCTTGAACAACGTCCACAGCGCGTCATCACCCCTGTCAACGGTGCCCATCGCATCGTGCTGATGGCCATTGAACGCGGCAACTTACAAAACCTCATTTTTGATCAACAAGCGTTGGCATCTCATCGCGCCATGGCTGCTATCCTTGGCGTCATCTTACGCTTGCCACCTGCCAAACAAATCCTTGCCAACAAGCAAATCAAATCCCGCTATCTCGCTGCCCTCTTAGACAAAGCGAACTAGCACAAACTCTCTTGACGAAATTGACCTCCACAGCTAAAATTAGCCCTCGTGGTTTTCCACAAAATCCAACATCGAGCGAAGGTAACCCCCACCGAGGGGTGAGAGGCGCTCAAAGGAAAGTACAATGAACAAAATCATCCTTCATGCCACCCCGCGTTCCATCACCGGCAAGAAAGTCGGTGCACTGCGTCGCGAAGGCAAACTGCCCGGCATTCTCTACGGGCACCAATTCCCCTCCACGCCAGTTCTCTTCGACCTGCGTGAAACGAGCCGCGCCTTGCAAGGCCTGACAGCCTCCAGCATCATCACGGTAGAGCTAAATGGTCAGGAACATGCCGTCCTCGTCCGCGAGAAACAGCGCGACTACATTCGCAACGTTCTCCTACACGTAGATTTGCAAGTTGTGTCACTCACCGAGAAACTGCGCGTCAAAGTCAATGTTGAGCTGACAGGCACAGCCCCTGCCGTCAAAGATTTCAACGGCGTTGTTGTCACCGGCATTGATAAAATTGAAGTAGAAGCCTTCCCTCAAGATTTGCCCGAACGCATTACGGTGGACATCAGCAAACTCACCAAGATTGGCGATGCCATCTACGTTCGCGACCTGCAAATCCCAGCCAATGTTGAAGTCCTCGAAGACCCCAACGAAACGATTGTCACCATTGCCTCCGAAATGGGCGAGGAAACGGCTGAGGAAGAATCCTCCATTGCTGAACCAGAAGTGATTGAACGCGGCAAGAAAGAAGAAGAACCAATAGACTAAACTGCTTTGCAGAAAACGCTCTCCGGGGTTTCAATCACAATGATTGAAATCCCGGAGAATTTTTAACAACCGAACTGTTATCAAAGCCGTAATCCCCCACAAAATCTGTCCTTCATAAGGCTCATAATAAATTACATCCATCGTCTGACCGCGCAACTCCGTAGGGCGAATACTGAAATTTCCGGGCGCATCTAACCAACGCAACGGAACATGAAAAACTTGAGCAACCTCATCCTGCGAGATACGCAACCCATACGGCCATGGAATCACACCCACAAAAGGCGTTACCAAAAAATTACTGATCGTCAAAAACTCATCCATGGAGCCCAATAACCGCACGTCAGCCGGATGAACACCAATCTCTTCCTCAGCCTCCCGCAGTGCCGTCTCTTGTAAACTTTGATCCCTTGCTTCTTGGCCCCCCCCTGGAAACGCCACCTGCCCGCGATGATCTTGCAAATGTTCCGACCGACGAATATATAACAAATGCCACTCCTCATTCGCACGAAACATTGGCAACAACACCGCCGCCCTACGCACACCGTTTGGCGTTTCTTCATAAGAACGTTTGCCAGCCTGCATCAACGCACGACGAATACACTCTTCTGTCAGAGCGCCCAACCACAGATCACTCATTGCTCCGCAGCCTCCCTGCACAAACAGTCACAGTAAGCGACCATTGTGTTTCTCTATTCACCCGTCCCATTGTCTTGCATCAGCTCCATTGCTTCAGCAACGTCCCCCCCTGATGTCGCCACCCCCGCTTCTGCAAGTAACTCTGGAGAAACCTCATCATCCACCAAAACCGGACGAGCAAAAATCAAAAACCCCGTATGAGCCACCATCCGATCCGTTGGACGAAAGCGCGTTGGCTCTGGTTTGTAATAGCGCAACAATACCTCCATCACATCAATGAACGCAAACCGTTGCCGGCGCAAAGCCAACAACAATTGCGTCACCTGATTGGTTGTAGGTAAAATGCTGCCAAAATACCCACCCGGCTTCAATGCCGCCTGCACCTGCACAATATAATCATGCGGATTGGGAACATCCAAAAATAGTGCATCTACCCCACGCTCATCAAACCCCTCGCTCACATTACGCAGTTTAAACGTCACCTGCTCTGCCAACCCTAATCTTTCCAGGTTGTGGCGCGCCAATGCCTGCATTTCCTCCCGCTGTTCATAACTCACCACACGTCCAGTCGTCCCCACCGCATAAGCCAGCGCCGCAGTCAGCGCGCCCGATCCTGTTCCCGCCTCTACCACATGCTTCCCGGGGCCAATCCCCATCGTAACCAAAATAAAACCAATCTCTTTCGGATAAAGAATTTGCGTCGTGCGCGGCAATTCACGCAGCAAATCCGCCAGCGAAGGCTGCAACAAAAAGAACGGATTCCCCAAATGACTGGTCACCTGCGTCCCCCATGGCTTACCAATCAAATCATCGTGGCGCAAATACCCCCGATGTGTGTGCAAAACCTTGCCTGGTTCAAGCCGAAAAATAAAATGCTTGTGCCGCAGTCCAACAAGCTGAACCAGGTCTCCGGACTGAGCAACCTGTAAACCAATATTCCATTCCAAATCAACACACTCCCTTATTCTTTTTTAAACTGGGCCAAGTTGTTGCTTAAAGAATTCCGTAATAGCATTGTAGCATTGCACCCGATTTTCATACTTCAACACATCATGACCTTCATTTTCAAACATCAAATAGTCAACTTGCTTGCCCTGCTGACGCAAATATGTCACCAAATCGCGCGATTCAGGCTCAACCACGCGCGGATCATTCTTGCCCTGAATGACCAACATCGGACAGGCCAATTGATCCATATAGGTGCGCGGTGAACGCTCTACCAAAAATGCCCGATCCTCCACCGGGTCTCCGAGCGCAATGCGAAAATAAGGTTTCCACGTTTCCGGAATGCGCTGCGAAAAAGAAACCAGGTCAAATGGCCCAAACATGTCTACCGCCCCCTTCCAAAGTTCGGGATGACGGCTAGCAAGCGTCAGCGTCATATATCCACCATAAGAACGCCCCACCACACCTGCGCGGCTCACATCCAGGCGGCTATCACTCGCCAAATGCTGCATCGCATACACATGGTCCAACCGATCTTGCCCGCCCCAATCACGATCCACCTGCTTGGTGTACTTCAATCCATACCCCGTGCTGCCTCGCACATTCGGAACAAAAACCGCAAACCCATTCAAGGTCAAAAACTGAATCAATGGCATCGAGAACCATGCAAAATCAGGCCGTTCCTGACCCTGAGGCCCCCCATGAATATAATAAACCAACGGACGCGCCCCACGAAAGCCCAACTCTGGCGCAGGCAAATACAATCGCGCCGAAACCCGCATTCCATCATGAGAGATAAAAGAAGCATCTTCGCCACGCGCCAGCAAATGTTCTGGAATTCCTAGCACATGCTCATCCGTTTGTTGCTGCAAACGTCCAGTACGTCGGTCGAATAGGTAAATCTGCGTTGGCGAAACGGCCGTCGAGAACGAAAACGCAAAGCGCTCCATGCGACGTTCATACCAAAACGACTCGAGTACGCCATCAGCAACCGGCGGCTGCCCAACCAACACCCGCTGAACCATCAGCTGATACTCTGCCGGCGTGAACAACACTTCATAAACCCATGAACAACCATCAATGTTATAAAACAGAAGATACTGATCCCCTCTTAAATGAGAAATTCCCACCAATTCGCCAACCCCCTGATGCGCCAACCCCACCACATGGACCGGCGTCAGCTGCTGCAAATGTTCAAGGTCAAGATAAGCAACGCTATAGGTATCCTCATACAACACGGTTGTCACCAACAAGCCGCGTTCATCATTCGCAAAACAAACACTACCAAAACCACTCAGCACAACCTCTTGATCGGCACGACGCGCCTCCAAAGGCACACCATACAATACCTCAGCTGCGTGCTGCCCCTCATGCCACATTCTCAGCACCACATCTCCTGTCGTATACCCCTCCGCCAATACCACGCGCTTGTGATCCTTAGAATATGCCGCCGGATAACGCCCCCATTCACTTTCACCCATCAGCACAACCTGCCCCGTTCTTAAATTGCAGCGATAGGAACGCGACACCGGTTCTGTGCGCGACTCAGCCACCAAATAAACAATTTCCCGCTCCAAATCACAATCTACCAGATGGCAACGCGTGCCATCAAAAAAGCCATCAAAAGCCATCTCTGGAAAGCCCCCATCCAGCGGGATCAACATCGGCAAGTAATTTTCGTCCCCATCTTGATCAATCATCACCAAAATCTTGCCAGATTTAGGGAACACACAAAACGCCAATCCACCAATCAGGTGCGGGTTTTGCAAAGCAATATTCGGCGGCAGCAATGGCTGTGGAATGCTGCCCCCAACCCGCATCCGATATAGACTAAGCTTTCCGCTTAAATTTGAGAGAAAGAACACCGATTTTCCCACAGATTGTGGAGACAAAAACAAACGCGCAGATAACAACGACTCAATTCGATACATTGCAGCCTCCTTATTTCTTCTCAACCTGAACCAAACTCAACCAATGCCCCAAAAAGATGGTAATTGCGCCAACAAACACCCCCATACCAATATTCAACGGCCCATATGCCGCAAAAGTCCATCCCAACGCTGCCCCCAGAAAATGACCCACCCAAAACCCCAAACACCCCAGAGCCATATACAACAACAAACGCCAAATTTCCCCCCCTCGCCACAAATGATACAAAATCCCCAAAAAACTACCGATTACCAACCCCAAAACCACTGCTGGCAATGTCATCTCACACCTCTTTCTCCCATGCAATCTGCCCACGTCCCAACACATTGATACCATCATAGAATACAGCAAATTGCCCCGGTGTGCAATCTCGCACCGGCGCTTGCAAAATCACCCGCGCCCATCCATCCTCCGTCACCATCACTCGTGCAGCCACCGCCTTTGCCTTATAACGGATTTTAACCTGTGCATCAAACGTTTCAGCTGGCGGTTCCCCCGCCACCCACTCCATCGGCCCAGCCCAAAATTCCGTTCGCCCCAGCGCTTCTGCAAACCCAACCCGCAAAATGCCTTGCTCAATATCCTTTTCCAATACATACAGCGGACGCGCTGCAGCCACCCGCAAGCCCTTGCGCTGCCCAATTGTATAAAAAGCCAAACCCTCGTGTTCTCCCAACACGCGTCCCTGCTCGTCTACGATTGGCCCCGGACGCGTCACATCTGGCAATTGCTGCCGCAGAAACACTCCCTGACTGTTCTCATCCACGAAGCACAAATCCTGACTATCCGGTTTATCGGCCACTTCCAGGCCAAGTTCACGTGCTTTTTCCCGCACATCCGTCTTATACCAATCCCCCAATGGCCAAAGGGTATGCGCAAGCTGCGCCTGCCCCAAACCGCTCAAAACGTAAGACTGATCCTTTTGCAAATCCACTGCCTGCATCAAGCGATATTTGCCGTCAGATCCAATCTGCACCCGCGCATAATGCCCCGTCACCAAAAATTCAGCACCCAAAGCTTGTGCCTGCTGCAATAAAAACCCCCATCTCACTCTGGAATTACACATCATACATGGATTAGGGGTCCGCCCACGTCGGTGTTCCTCCAAGAAATACTGCACCACCTCGCGATAAAACAAAGCTTGTGCATCCAAAACATAAAAAGGAATCTTCAACCGTCCAGCCACGCGCCGCGCTTGTGCAACCGCATCAGGCGTACAGCATCGATTCCCATCCTCACACGCCTGACTCCACAACCGTAACATAACCCCAATAACCGAATACCCCTGTTCAACCATCAAAGATGCCGCCACAGAGCTATCCACCCCACCACTCATCGCCACAGCCACTTTTATCTTCTCTTGGCTCACAAGCATCCTCATCTTTCCACAACTGCGCGCTCAACCAAAGCAGGCAAAACCGACAAGAACGCATCTATCTGCGCCTCGTTTGTCTCACGCCCCAACGTCACCCGCAGTGAACCCAAGGCCCACCGCGCCGTAAGCCCCAGGGCTAATAACACCTCCGAAGGCTGCGGGTTCCCCACTTTACAAGCCGACCCTGACGAACAAGC
>JAIWNK010000008.1 GCA_020216845.1 Anaerolinea sp.
CATCTTCCTGCTCGATGACAGAAAAGAATTTGCCATCTTGCGCGCCGCCAACAGCGTCGGCGGCAAACGAATGCTAGCTCGCGGCCACAAACTCAAAGTCGGCGAAGTTGGCATTGTTGGCTATGCCACAGGAACAGGCACACCGCGCATCGCTACCGATGTTGGTCAAGACGCCACATACTTCAACAACCCCGACCTTCCCCAAACTCGTTCTGAAATGGCATTACCCCTTAAGGTCGGCGATGAAATCATTGGTGCACTTGATGTTCAAAGCACCGAATCAAACGCGTTTACTGAGGAAGACATCAATCTCTTTACCACGCTAGCTGACCAGGTTGCCATTGCCATCCTAAACAACCGGCTGTTCACTGAAACCGCCAAAGCACTTGAAGAAGCGCAAAACCTACACCGTCAATACCTCAATCAGGAATGGCAACGCGAAACCCAACAGCGTCAACAAACCGGCATTTTGTTTACCCCCGATAGCATCACCCCCAACAGCATCATCACCCCCGCAATGCAAAATGCACTGCAAACAGGCCAAACCATTATGCAAACCGAAAACGAAACCGCCCTTTTGGCCATCCCCATCACCTTGCGCGGCACCCCCATTGGCGTTATTCAGCTTCAACGGAACCAAGCCAGCAACCAGGAATGGAGCGAAAACGAAATTGCCACAACGCAAGCCGTTGCCGATCAGGTTGGACAAGCGCTTGAAAATGCCCGCCTCTTCGAGCAAACCCTGCGCCGCGCCGATCGCGAACGACGCGCTCTTGAAATCACAAACAAAATCCGCTCAACCAACGATCCACAACTGATGATTCAAATAGCCGTTCAAGAATTGCAACAATCACTGCGCACCAGTCGTGCCCAAATCTTAATCCATTCCCCTTCCACTCAAAAATCTGAAACAAACGTGGAACATTCCCAAACATCAGAACCCATTTCAGGCCCAGGAGTTACACCATGACCTATTATATTTCCATGGCAAACGAAAAAGGTGGTGTCGCCAAAACCACCTCAACCATTTCTTTGGGCGCGGCGCTTGTGGAAAGCGGCAGCAAAGTTCTGCTTGTTGATCTGGATCCACAATCCAACATGACCCTTGCACTAGGAATTGACCCCGAAAAAAACACTCATTCCCTTATCAACGCCCTGCTTGAAAACAACGAAGTCAACAGCATCATCCGCCAAACCGGTGTAACAGGTCTACACATTGCACCAGCCAATCACGAACTTGGCTTCGCAGAACGCTTCCTGCCCACCCGCCCCGGCTACGAGACCCTCATTCGCAAAGGCCTGCGGCCGCTAAAACTCGATTATGACTTCGTCCTTTTCGATTGCCCGCCTTTCCTCGGAGCGGTCACGCTATGCGCCCTCACCGCATCCGACCTGCTCCTCATACCAACTCAGGCAGAATATTTTTCCATCTATGCCATTCGAAACATGAATAGCCTTATCCGACGTGTGCGTTCGCAATCCAACCCACAGCTAATGTATCGCATTTTGCTCACCATGTACGACCGCCGCAACCGCATCCATCGCACCCTCTACGAACAACTCAGCAACACGTTTGGCAAAGGCGTCCTTTCCACCGTAATCGAAACAGACACCAAACTGCGTGAAAGCCCCATCGTCGGCATGCCCATCATTTACCATTCCCCCAAAAGCCGTGCCGCCATCCAATATCGTTTGCTGGCACAGGAGATTAAGCAATATGCCCAAGAAACAATTGAACAGCCAGCTTGAAAAATTGTTCTCACACTTCGGCAACAAAGAACAACCCCAACCTCCCCAACAAGGACAATCGCTGCCTGCCTGGACATGTGAATGGGATACGGATGGCAAATATCAAACATGCAGCCCAGAGGTCGAAACCAGCCTCGGCATTCAGGCAGGGCGCTTCATCGGCCAACCCGCCACCTTTGGCATTTCGCCCCAATCAGCCCCTCTTGTCCAAGCGCTTTTAAAAAACCCACAACATTCAGCACAAGTTGATGTCTATTATCTTTCGTCAGAAGGCGCGCATGTGCCCGTCCGCCTCCATCTCCAACCCCGTACAACAAAAAACGCGCAACCCTCAGGGTGGCAGGTAACAGCCAGCGTATTACCTTCCGAAAGCTCCATTGCTCAACTCCCCACCACAGATGCCTCACCTTCCATCTCGCCTGCTGCCTCACCCAACATATCGTCCACGCAACTGATTGGCCTGGCCATTCAAGGCGATCAGATTCAAGCCGCAACCGAAACCTGGTCCAGTGCCGGCCACACTTGTGTCCAAACCAGACAACCCGTCATCCGACCAGCAAGCCCATCCGCACCTGCTGCCATCGCCATGCCTTTCCAGGTACGCGATCAGTTCTCCGGCGTGCTCGAATTATTAGACGAAGACCAAAACCGCACTTGGAGTGAAGATGATCAACTACTCGTGCGCGAAGTACTCTCCCAACTATCCCTGGCAATTGAAAATGCACAACTCTATGCCGCCGTTCAACAAGAATTGGGCGAAAGAATTCGCGCCGAGCAAGAAATTTTGCGCCGCAACCAAGACTTAGCCGCCCTCAACCAAATTGGCCAACGCCTTAGCAAACTTGCCACCCCTCAAGAAATTTTTGCCCTCGTATATGAAATGATCGGCAGCGTGTTGGATAACAGCAACACAACCATCGTTGCCATTGACCGCAACACCGCTGAAATCAGCTACCCCATTTGCATAACGCAAGGAAAAGCAGCCACACACCCCGAAAAAGTTGTCAGCCACGGCTTGGTTGAGCTGATTGCACACACTCGCTCGCCACTGCTGTTAACCGGAAAAATTAAAGAATATCTTACCAAAAGCCAGGTTGAGCTGCCCACTCCAATTCCGCAATCGCTGCTTGCTGTGCCAATGCTCACCGGTGAACGCATCCTAGGCATCATTGTCCTGCAAGATTACACCAAAGAATCAGCCTACGGTCAAATTCAAGTTGAACTCCTCTCCAACATTGCTTCACAAACAGCCAACGCGCTTGAAAACGCCTACCTCTTCCAAGAGATTCAGCACGCCTTCCAGGCCATTGAAAACCGCGAACGCTACCAGGCCAATGTTGCCCGCGCAGTTGCCACACTCACCGAACAAGGCAGTTCCTCATTGCCAACCGTTCTAGAACTGATTGGACAAGCCGCAAAAACAGATCGCGTCTACTTTGCTGAATCCTACGACTCAGACGAAGGTGTGTACTGGCGGGTATATTCGCAATGGCAGCGTCCGGGTGCAACCTCTTCTCTCAAACCCTTACGTAGCCAAGATATCCCTGCCAGTCGTCTAACCTATCTTGCCAACCAACTACGCGAACGCAGCTGGATCGCCCTCACCCCCCAAGATATCCCAGCCAATGATGTTCGCTGGCTAATGACCTCAAAAACAGCATCGCTGCTCATCATGGCCGTCAAGACCAAATCTTCCACGCCCAGCTTCATCGCCCTTGAGGAATTTGATGAAAGCCGCAAATGGCTTAACGAAGAAATCAATGTCTTGCGCGTTGCAGCCGACGCACTCGCCAACACCTTTGTCCGTGAAGATCTGCTCCAGCAGGTCCAATCCACCCTGGAAGAAACCGAAAATCTGTACAACACCAGCCACGAACTGGCGCTTGCCAATGATTTTAGCGAAATGATTGTTGCCATTGCCGAGGGCTTGCACATTGCCCATATCAATCGCGGTCTTATTCTCATCACAGACCATGACGCGAAAAACAACCTCATCGGTGTGCGTTCGGTTGCTAGTTGGCACAACGGTTATGGTACTCCCCCTCCCGAAAATGGCACCAATTTCTTCCTACCCGAATATCAAAACTTGTTCTACAACCAAAGCCCCGTCTTCATTGACGACATTCATGAAGCTGCTCTTCCTGCTTCCACGCGTCAGGCACTTGCAGAATCACACATCCGCGCCATTGCCTCTCTGCCCCTACAAACCACCAAGCGACAAATAGGTACTTTCCTGCTTATTGCCCAAGATCCACACCCTTTCAGCGCCCGCGAAAAACGCTCGCTCACCTCTCTTTCAGACCAATTGGCAACTGCCATTGAAAACCGGCAACTCTTCGAACAAACCCAAGCTGCCCTTGCCGAAACAGACCTGCTCTACAAGCTCAGCGCCGGCATTGCTGCCTCCAAAACTACAGATGACCTGGTCACGCTCATTGCCAAAAACGTCCTGCCCAAAAACGCTGACCGCACATCCATCATCTCCATTCGAACCACCCCTGAAGGCGAACCAATTGACTTGGATGTTGTCGGCTTCTACGACAAGAAAGGTGAATATCAACGAGTAGGCATTCGCCTGCCCGGTGCAGCCATGCCGCTGCTCAAAACCATCGGTGAAAATGCAATCATCTTGCCCAATGTTGCCCTCTCTGATCTTGACCCAATTTCCAAAAAGACGCTCCAACAATTCAACATCGTCTCTGGCATTTTGGTACCATTGACCAGTTCGGGGCATCTCGTTGGCATGATCACCGCCACCGCGCGCCAACCAGCAGAATACACCGCCGAAGAGGCAAACCTGTTGCAAGTGGCAGGCGCAGGGGTTGCCATTGCCGTTGAAAGACAACGCCTGTTGCAAGAAGCCCAACGCCGCGCCCTGGAACTGCAAACCGCAGCCGAAATCGCCCGCGACACCACCAGCACCCTTTCCTCCGACCTGTTACTGGCTCGCATTGTCAATCTGGTCAGTGAACGTTTCAACTTCTACCATGTTGCCATCTATCTGACCAATGAAGCCGGCAATTACGCCATCATCCGTGAAGCCAGTGGTGCAGCTGGTCAAGCACTAAAAGAAAAAGAGTTCAAACTAGCAGTAGGCTCTCGCTCACTGCTTGGCACCGTCTGTGCCAAGGGCATCCCCATGATCATCAACGACGTAACCCGCGAGCCACTCTTCTACCCGCAAAGCGAACTTCCAGAAACACGTTCCGAAATCGTCCTACCACTCAAATCAGGCACACGCATCATCGGCGCACTGGACATCCAATCCAACCGTGCCAACGCCTTCAGCGAAGATGATATTGCCGTCTTTCAAATTCTAAGCGACCAAATTGCTGTTGCCATCGAAAACGCACGCTCCTACGAACTGGCCCAAAAAGCTGTTGAAGAAATGCGCGAAGTAGACCGTGTTAAGAGCCAATTCCTTGCCAATATGAGCCATGAACTGCGCACCCCGCTCAACTCCATCATCGGCTTCTCGCGCGTCATCCTTAAAGGCATTGATGGCCCGGTCAACGACACCCAAAAACAAGACCTCACCGCTATCTACAACTCTGGCCAACACTTGCTAGGCCTGATTAATGATATTCTCGACCTTTCCAAAATCGAAGCCGGCAAGATGGAGTTGCAATTCTCCGACATCAACATCAGCGATATCATTGTCAGTGCCCTCTCCACAGCTGTTGGCCTCACCAAAGACAAACCAGTCAAACTCAAACAAATCATTCCACCCGACCTTCCAACCGTGCGCGCGGACGCCACCCGTGTCCGTCAGGTGCTGATCAACTTCCTTTCCAATGCCGCCAAGTTTACGGAGGAAGGCGATATTACTGTCGAAGCTTCCATCACCACCAACCCCGATACCAAAGGCCCCGAAATTATGGTCACTGTCACCGATAGTGGCCCCGGCATCGAAGAAAAAGACCGTCACAAACTCTTCCAACCCTTCTCACAAGTAGATGATTCCCCCACCCGTAAAACAGGCGGGTCGGGCCTTGGCCTCTCCATCTGCAAATCCTTCATTGAAATGCACAAAGGCCGCATTGGCCTGCTCTGGAGCGAAGTTGGACGCGGCTCATGCTTCTTCTTTACCTTGCCTCTGCCCATGCCCGAGCCAGAAACATTGCCAGAGCAAATCTCCTACACCGAAAAAATCGTCCTTGCCATTGAAGACGACCCACAAGTCATTAGCCTCTACGAACGCTACCTGAAACCACAAGGCTATCAGGTTGTTCCTGTCACCGATGCAACCCAGGCCATTGACCGCGCCATTGAATTACACCCCTTTGCCATCACCCTTGATGTGATGATGCCACAGCGCGATGGCTGGCAAGTGCTAAGCGATTTGCGCAACCACCCCGAAACCCGCAACATCCCCATTGTCATCTGCAGTATCTTGGAAGAAGAAGAAAAAGGGTTTAGTCTGGGTGCTGCCGATTACCTGGTCAAGCCATTCCTACAAGAGGATCTGATCAACGCCATTCACCGTTTAGACCGCACCGGCAAGATTCAAAGAATCCTTGTCATTGATGATTCTGCCGAAGACCTGCGCCTGGTTCAAAAAATCCTGGATGAAAGCAAACGATTTGAAATCATCCTTGCTCAAAGCGGCAGCGAAGGCTTACAAAAAATGTCTTCCGAAAAACCAGACGCCATCATCCTTGACCTGTTCATGCCCGATATGAACGGCTTTGCCATCCTTGAAAAAATGCGCAGTGAACCAAGTCTCAGCAACCTGCCTGTTATCATTCTCACCGGCGCAGATCTAACAGCAGAACAACATCAACAGCTTGCAAATTTTGGACAACAAATGCTTCATAAAGGGCTATTGCGTGAAAACGAATTGCTCAACACATTAGAGCAAGCACTGCAACAAGCCCACCCCAAAGCATCATCCACCTAAAAGGAAGAACTTATGTCTGCCCATTTTATTGCCGAATGCCTGGACTGCGGCCACAAAGGCCCCTATCTAATCAACTCCATCCAATGCCCTCAATGTGGCAGCGCCTGGCGCGAGGCTCGTTACGATACCGCCACCCTCGCCCATAGTTTGCCCCTCCTTTTGCCAGGCCGCCCATTTGACATCTGGCGCTATCGCGAATTACTGCCTGTGCGCAGCCCCAACCCAGAATTATCGCTAGGCGAAGGCGGCACCCCCCTCATTCATGCTGTCAACCTTGGCATGATGCTTGGCTGCCCAAACATCTACATCAAAGATGAACGACAAGGTCCAACGACTTCCTTCAAGGATCGTCAGGCGGCCGTTACCATTGCTGCCCTTAAAGAAGCAGGCATTACAGAATTGGTTGTTGCCTCTACCGGCAATGTTTCCATTGCTTACTCAGCCTATGCTGCCAGAGCAGGCATCAAATGCTGGGCTTTCTTAACCAGCCTGGTTCCGGCCACCAAAATGCGTGAAGTTGCCCTCTATGGCACGCAAGTCATTAAAGTAACCGGTTCCTATGACCAGGCCAAACAAGTTGCCGCCACCTTTGCCAAACAACGCAACATCTACCTGGACATCGGCGCCCGCAGCATTCCCTGCATTGAGGGCATGAAAACCATCGCCTATGAAGTCACCGAACAAATGACTGCCCTGGTTGGCCCACCCCCACGCAGTCCCGAAGACCCAACACAAGGCACACCCTACACCGCCCCCGATTGGTACCTGCAATCGGTTAGCGGTGGTATGGGGCCTTTGGGCGTCATCAAAGGCTTCACCGAAATGCTCGACATGCACTGGATTGATCGCATCCCCAAATTTGGTGTCATCCAGGTCGAAGGTTGCTCCCCCATGGTCCATGCTTGGCGCCAAAATAAAGAAGTTGCCACGCCAATCCAATCCCCCAACACCCTCATCGCCACGCTTGCCACCGGTGATCCTGGACGCACATACACCCTCCTACGCCAAAAAATGCTGAAAAACTCCGGTGGAATCTTCGAAAGCGTCACAGATGAAGAAGCTTTTCGCGCCATGCACCTGTTGGCAAAAATGGAAGGCATTTCCATGGAGCCAGCAGCTGGCGTTGCCTTTGCTGGGTTGATTAAGCTTGTGCGCGCAGGTGTCATCAAACCCCACGAACGCGTTATCGTCAATTGCACCGGTCACACCACCCCCATCGAACGCAACATCCTTGGCGAAGGCTGGGCGCGCAATGTCGTCTTACCCACCCAGGCAATGGAAGAAAGCCCCGAAGAAGGCCTTTTGGCTGCACTCAGTCGCGTGGCAGTGGATCGCTTCCCACGCATCGCCATTGTGGATGACAACGCCGATGTCCGCCGTCTCATACGGCGCATTTTACAATCCCAGGGCAACTTCACCTTATTTGAAGCAACCAACGGTCGTGAAGCAATTGAATTAGTTCGCCGGGAAATGCCCAACCTGATTATCCTTGACTTGATGATGCCCGAGGTAGATGGCTTTGGCGTTCTCGATGCGCTACAAAACGACCCAGCAACTGCTGAAATTCCTGTCATTGTCGTCACCGCCAAAGAGCTCACTTCTGCTGAAAAACAGCGCCTCAAAGGTCACATTCAAACCCTAATGCAGAAAGGAGATTTCATGAGCGACGAATTATTGGATGAGGTTCGCTCTTTGCTAGGGTAAAAAAGTGCTCTGGCATGAAAAATCGCAAAGCCCGCCTGACAGGTATTAGCGCCGCCCTGACCTCAGCCATTCTCTTAGGAATTGTGCCGGTCTTTGGCAAACAAGCCATCCTGGTTGGCTTTGCCCCGCTTGCCGTTGTCGCCATTCGCACAACCATTGCCGCCCTGCTGCTCCTCCTCATCATGGCCATCTTTCAACGGCCTTTTTTCTACATCTACCCGGTTGGCCTGGCCGGTTGCGTTTTAGCCGGCTTCATCAACGGCTTGGGCTCCATCCTCTATTACACTGCGCTAAGCCGTTTGGATGCCAGCATTGGACAACTACTCTACTCATTCTATCCACTATTTGTTGCCCTTTGGCTGCTACTGGATCGTCAAACCCTCAGCTTCCTTACCGTACTCCGCCTAGGGCTATCCATTCCAGGGGTCTATTTACTCATCAGCACCTCAACAGAAAAAATTGACCTACTCGGAGCCTTATTTATGCTTGCCTCCGCCGCCCTTTACGCGCTGCATTTGATAATCAATCAGCGCGTCCTGTTTGAAGTACCTGCTCAAACCGTAACGCTCTACACACTCCTCTCCATGGCTGGCACCGTGGTCGTTGCCTATCTTCTCTTCAGCCGCCAATTTCCACCCGCCAACGCCCCCTGGTGGCCAGTCCTTGGCATGGCAGCCATCACCTTCTTCTCACGCCTCACCCTGTTTCTTGGCATCAAACACCTGGGCGGATTACAAACCGCCTTACTTGGGCTAGGTGAGGTGATGATCACGGTTTTGGTCGCACACTGGTGGCTAGAAGAACAACTCACCCCCGCACAATGGGGCGGCGCCATCCTCATCTGCATCGCCCTGATTCTGGTCGGCTTCGACCGCTATACCCCCACCAAAAGGCATTCAACCGGCTGGTTGGCTTGGCTCAACCCGCCCCAAATTCCCACCAGTGACGTACCCTGGCAATCACAACCCTAATTTCCATCCAAAATTAACCCAACCCCGCGCACACTCACAATCCAATCCCGCCCACCTGCAAACACAGCTAATTTCTTACGCAAACGGCTAAGGATCGGGCGAATGATCGCAGCAGCCCCACCCTCTGGCAGAGTATAACCATACATCAACTGCACCAACACAGCATACGCAAGCAGCTTATGCCGATGCTGTAACAAAACCGCTAACAAGCGCGCTTCAAGCGGCGTGAGGAAAACACTTTGGCCCAGTCCGCTTAGGATGCGCCGCTCCGAATCAAACAACACTTCTTTCCCTAACGAGCAAGATATTGATAAGGGCTCCATCTCTTGATAGTGGCTATACGCACCGTCCTCTAATCGCTCGCCTCCCTCCCAAATAGCACTTCCTGATGCCTCCATCAACAACACCAACTGCTGTGCCACAATCACCGCAACATCCAGATCCACATCCGTGAAACCTGCACACCCCACCCGACGAGCTACAAACAGCAACCACCGCTCCAAAGGGCGCACCACCGGCACAACCACCATACTGCCCCACCCCAACATCAACAAATGTGCTTGCGCCATCATATCTCCGTCTTTGGCCACATCATACCGTCCCGCGCAGCCGCACATCAATTTCTCCACCCATGCCACATCAATCTGCGGATGCATTTCCCCAATCGGCTTTTGAT
>JAIWNK010000009.1 GCA_020216845.1 Anaerolinea sp.
TCAACCACATCCGATACTTCATCTCACCTTTTGATTGACTCAGCACCCCCACGACATCCGCCGCCACAAAATCCCCCACCAATGTCAGTCCCTTACCAACCCAATCCGCACTTGCTGCCAAACGCATTAAGTCTTGCACAGCTTGTCGCAAACTAAAAACGTCAGGTTCAGCCCGGTTCAAAGCTGACAATTTGACATTCTCCTCCGACCTTCACAAATCGGTTTTATTAAAAAAAGCAGGGTGGCTGATGGGGGTCGAACCCACAACATCTTGATCCACAGTCAAGCGCTCTGCCATTGAGCTACAGCCACCACAAACGACCCGATTTTATCACACCCCCCCATTCTGCGCAAGTTTTTAAACCGTCCCCAGCCGACTTTGCACAAACGCAATCGCCTGCTCTTGCGTCAACGTCTCCTGCTCATGCGCCACCAAGTCTTTCAAAGTCACCTTTCCAGTCGCAACCTCATCCGGCCCCAGGATCGCCACAAAGCGCGTCCCTACTCGATCGGCAAACTTGAATTGCTTGGGCAACTTTGCTATCTCAGGATAGACCACCACCCTCAACCCCGCCCGTCGCAATTGCATCGCAAAAGCAAATGCTGCCGTGCTCCGTTCCATATCGAATAACGTCACCAAAACATCCGCCACCCCAGGCCAACGCTCCGGTAACAACCCATATTTCTTCAGAACGAGCGAAATCACCACATCCCCCATTGCAAACCCAACGCCAGCCAGCGGTTCCCCACCAACATCCGCCACCAGGTTATCATAATGCCCACCCCCTAACACAGCCCGCGACTCCTGCACATCAAATGCCTCAAACACCGTGCCCGTGTAATACTCCAACCCACGAATAATGTTTGCGTCATAACGAAAATACTCGCGCAAACCCATCGCTTCCAAAACCGAAAACACTCGTTGCAAATCATCGGATTGTTGCCACAAATCGCCATCTGCCAACAATCGCTTCAGCCCCTCCAACTGCTCGCCACTCAGCCCTACTTCCAAGGCATACGCATCCCAAGCCGCGGCATTCATCTTCTCGCGTCGGTCAATCAGCTTCAACACCGCCGGCCGCATGTGCGGGGCAATTTCCAATGCAGCAAATTGCGCATCCATCAAACGACGGTTATTGACCCGAATAATCACCTGTTCCGGCTTAAGCCCCACCTCACGCAGGAACTCTGCCGCCAGCCCTAACAACTCTGCATCTGCTTCTGGGCTATTCACCCCAATCATATCCACATTCCACTGGAAGAATTCGCGCGTCCGGCCGCGCTGTGGCTTCTCATAGCGCCAAAATGGGCCAAAAGACCACCAACGCAGCGGAAAAATCAGCTCACTTTGTCGTTGCGCCACCATACGTGCCAATGAAGGCGTCAGCTCGGGGCGCAGCGTAATCATTTCCCCACCCCGATCCTCAAAGCAAAAAGACTGCTCACGCACCAATTCCTCACCCGACTTAGCGGCATACAGGTCTAATTTCTCCAAAAACGGCCCATCATACTCTTCATATCCAAAACGCAACGAAACCTTGCGCAACCGCTCATATAACCACTGTCGCGCAGCCATCTCCTGCGGATAAAAATCACGCGCACCCTTTACAGAAGCAATCATCGTCTTCATCAGTCTCACCTACCGAAAATAGAATTGAACGAATTCTAGCACATTTCTCACCCAAACTCCATCTCTTTTTCACTTACCCATCCAGGCAAGATAGGGTAAAATATGACTATCAAATCTGCAATCCCAGGAACGCGCATGAACGTTCAAGATATTTTGAATATCACGCAAGGCAAACTCATCACCCTCTCTGCAGACCTGAGCCGCGAGGTCAAAGGCGGCTGCGGCGCAGACTTGATGAGTGACGTGTTAGCCTCCATTCAGCCTGAAGCTGTGCTGCTCTCGGGTTTGTGCAACCCCCAAGTTGTGCGCACAGCTCAAATGGCCGATGTTGCCGCAATTATTTTGGTGCGCGGCAAACAACCCATGCCCCAAACCGTGCAACTAGCCGAAGAAGAAGGCATTCCGCTCATCTCGTCTCCCTACGGCATGTTTGAGCTTTGCGGACGGTTGTACCAGGCCGGCCTGCGCAGCCTTGAAATGCCTGTTTCTGGCGACGACGCGTGCACCTGCAACGACTGACCAGAAGCGCCCCATGGTAACCAACGAACCGCGCAAAAATCGCATCATCTCCGACCAACAAGCCGAAAACATTACCCGCGTCGAAGAACTGGCTTATGAAATCAAGGTCGAAGAGGTCATGACGCGCAATGCTGTCACCATTCCTGTCACAGACCCAATGCGCACAGCCCTCAACATCTTCCGCGACATGCACATCTCGGGCGCTCCGGTGATGAACGGGCAACAAATGGTTGGCATCCTCAGCATTGAAGACCTCATCCGCTGTATGGCCGATAACGACCTGTCAGCTCCCATCAGCAAATACATGACCGATAAGGTCATCAGCATTTCCCACAACGAACCCGTTGTCGAAGCGCTAAAATTCTTCGTCAACACCCGGCACGGACGTCTGCCCGTCCTGGACGAACAAGAACATCTTGTCGGCATCCTCACCAAAGGCGATATCACCCGCGGGCTGCTGCGCGCCCTACAACGCGAACGACAAGAAGAAGAACTGCGCCGTTATCGCGCCAGCCATCTGTTCGACGATATCGAATCAGACCGCACCAGCCTGATCCTGCGCTACAACATCAAAGCGCGCGACTTTACACACGGCGGTGCGGCTTCCAGCAACATCAAACGCGCCCTCATGCGACTTGGTGCCAGCGCCCAAATTGCCCGACGATGTGGCATCGCTATTTATGAAGCTGAAATCAATCTCATCATCCACACCACCGATGGCGGCGTTCTGCGCGTTGAAATTGAACCCCACCAAATTTCCATCGAAGCCTATGACTACGGCCCAGGGATCAAGGATGTCAATCTTGCCATGCAACCCGGTTATTCCACCGCCAGCGAAGAGGTACGAGAAATGGGGTTCGGCGCTGGCATGGGGCTGGTCAATATCGCCCGTTGCACCGACTACATGAACCTCGAATCCGTTTACGGAAAAGGTACCCGTCTGAAGATGAAAATCTTCCTCAACCAGGAAGAAACCGTTGGTGAAAGATCCACCACCCCCAAGGAGCCAGCTGCATGAATATTCAACAAGTCATTGATCAACTTGAACTGACCGTCCTCACCGAACCCAAAGATTTTCAATCCATCCAACCTTCTGCCGGTTACACCTCCGACCTGCTCAGCTGCGTCATGGCTGGCGCCGCCCATGGCAGCATCTGGGTCACCCTCCAGGCACATGGCAACATTGTTGCGGTTGCTGCCCTGCTCGAAATCACCGCAGTGATCATCACCGAAGGCGCCATGCCCGACCCAGCCACCATCAACAAAGCCAATCAAGAAGGTGTTACCCTCCTTTCCACTCCCCGATCCTCATTTGAAATCATTGGCAGACTGTGGGAAATGGGCCTACGCGCCTAAAAACTGCAAGAGCACCCTTTGAAAACCCTGCGCGCTGAACTGCACGTTCACACCGTCCTCTCCCCCTGTGCCGAGCTTGAAATGCTCCCACCCCTCATCGTCCAAACGGCACTCGACCAGGGCATTCATTGGATTGCCATCACGGATCACAACGCCACCGCCAACATCGCCGCTGTTCAAAAAGCTGCCTTAGGCACCCCCCTAACAATTATCCCCGGCATGGAACTGCAAACCCGCGAAGAAGTTCACAACCTGTGCCTGTTTGACACACTAGAACAGGCCGAGCTCTTTCAAAACTGGGTCAACCAACACCTACCAGACCTGGAAAATCAACCCGACTACTTTGGCGAACAGCTTGTCGTAGACGAAGCAGGTGACTTTATCCGACGCGAACCTCGTCTGCTGATTACCTCTGCCGATCTATCCATCGAACAAGCCTGTCAAAAAGTTCACCAACTGGATGGCGTCTTCATCCCAGCACACGTCAACCGCAAAGCCTTTGGTCTTCTCGCCAATCTAGGGCTAATCCCCGAAGACTTAAACGCTGACGCCCTAGAAATCTCCCGCCACCTCAAACCAAGTCAGGCCTTACAACAATTCCCCCAGCTCAAAAGCTTTCCACTCATTCAAAGCGGCGATGTCCACCGACTGGAAGAATTCATCGGCGTGAATCAATTCAATGTTGAAGCGCCTACCATCGCCGAGCTTCGCAAAGCATTGCAACACCAAGATGGCCGCAGCCACCGCATTCTCTCTCTCACAACTTAAAAAAATCTCGTTATTGACAACTCACCCGCCAAATAATGACATTTGATAATTGACCGTTTCAACACTTGCCGTTAAACTCATTTGGATTAAAAAGCAAAATCGTTCAAAATACCAATCTCTATATGGAGAGTTTTATGCTCAAATTAAATGAACGTCCCATTCCAGCCAACGACCCAATTGCCAACCCAGAACAAAAGATGTTGATAGACCAAATCCTGGAAGCCAACAAACACACTCCAGGCGCCACAATGGTCATCCTCAACGAACTTCAATCGAAAATTGGCTTTGTGTCCGAAGCAATGCAACAATACGTTGCAGAACAATTACACGTCCCGCTCAGCCGTGTGCACGGCGTCATTTCATTCTACTCCTTCTTTACCACCAGCCCGCGCGGCCGTCACACCATCAAGTTCTGCATGGGCACCGCCTGCTATGTAGGCGGCATGCCACAACTGATTGAAAAAGCCAAGCAAGTGCTCGGCATTGAGCCCGGCCAAACCACCCCCGATGGCAACATCACCCTCGAAGTCTGCCGGTGCGTTGGTGCATGTAGTCAGGCCCCCGTCCTTGTCCTCGACGAAACAATTGCCGGACGTGTGCGCCCCAACAAACTGCCCCAGCTCATCCGCCCTCTGCAAGAAGACGGAAAAGCGAAAGAATAGAAAAAGCCGTGCGCGAGCTCTCCCTCCACCTTCTCGATATTGCTGAAAACAGCGTCAACGCCAAAGCGAAGAACGTTACCATCTTCGTTTTGGAAGACACGCGCAGCGATCGCCTCTATCTTTCAATCGAAGACGATGGAGTGGGCATGAGCCCCGAAATGGTAGCACAGGTCACCGATCCATTTGTCACCACCCGCACCACCCGCAAAGTCGGCCTTGGATTGCCCCTGCTCAAAGGCGCTGCAGAAGCCTGCAACGGCTATCTCAAAGTACAATCCACTTTGGGTGTTGGCACGCGCGTCGAGATCGAATTTCAACGCAGCCACATTGACCGCATGCCCTTGGGCGACCTGCCCGCCACCATCCTCAGCCTAACAATTGGCTTCCCTGCCATCCATTGGGTCATCCGTTACCAGGTCAACGATAACGAATTTGTGTTTGACAGCGAACCGATTCAGCGAGAATTGGAAGGCATTCCGCTCAGCGACCCAGCTGTGCTTGCCTTTCTGAAAGAATATGTCGAAACCGGTGTTTCAGAGCTGAAACCCGCTGACTCTTTTTAAGACACACCTCTCACAATCAAAAGGAGATTAAGCTATGCCCGCAATCAAAAGTTTGGACGATCTGAAGCGCATTCGTGAAGAAGCCCTTCAAAAGCGCGAACTGAAACAAACCTCTGGCCAGGCGCAGGTCATCGTTGGCATGGGCACCTGTGGCATTGCCGCCGGAGCGCGCGAAACCATGAAAGCTATCCTCGATGCCATTCAAGAAGAGAATCTGAGCGGCATTATCGTCACCCAAACCGGCTGCATTGGCCTTTGCGAACGAGAACCCATTGTGCAAGTTGTTGTTGGCGAACAAGCAAAGGTTACCTATGGCAAAGTGACCCCCGCAATTGCCCGTCGCATCCTCAAACAACACGTCGTTGGCGGACAGGTCGTCGAAGAAAACGTCATTCCCCTCCAATCATAACCCTCGGTTGCTCACACAACCGCCTAGAGACAGGATCACTCGATGAAATATTACCGTACACATGTCTTGGTCTGCACAGACCCCGAATGCCGGGCAAAAGGCGCTTATGAAATTATGGATGCCCTGCAAGACGAATTGGTGGCCCAAGGTCTAATTGACGAAATCCAGGTGCTTGAAACGCCGCGCATTGGCGACTGCGACCAAGGGCCTGAACTCCTCGTCTACCCCGATGCAGTCCACTACGCCAACCTGACCCCCGATGACATCCCCTACATCGTTGAAGAACACTTCCTCAAAGGCCGCATTGCCCAAAAATTTGTCGTTCAAGAAACTGCAGCAGCGGATGAAGAGCTACGCGCCCCAACACCCAAAGAAGTGCGCGTTGTCTTGCGCAACTGCGGCAAAATTGACCCCGAAAACATTGAAGACTACATTGCCGAAGATGGCTACATGGCCCTCGCCAAAGTCATGACCGAAATGACACCTGAGCAAGTAATTGACGAAGTCGGTCGCTCCGGCCTGCGCGGGCGTGGCGGTGCTGGATTCCCCGCCGCCAAGAAATGGCAACTTTGCCGTCAGGTAGCCGACAACCCCAAATACATCATCTGCAATGCCGACGAAGGCGACCCGGGTGCGTTCATGAATCGCCGCGTCCTCGAAGGCGACCCACACTCCGTCATCGAAGGCATGATCATTGCCGCCTATGCGATCGGTGCCAGCCAGGGCTACATCTACTGTCGCGCCGAATATCCCATCGCCGTCCGCACCTTGCGAATTGCCATCCAACAGGCGCGCGAGATGGGCTTCCTGGGCAAAAACATCTTTGAAAGCGACTTCTCCTTTGACCTTGAAGTGCGCGTTGGTGCAGGCGCCTTTGTCTGTGGTGAAGAAACTGCTCTAATAGCCTCCATTGAAGGCCGCCGTGGCGAGCCACGCCCACGCCCGCCCTTCCCCGCTCAAAAAGGCGTTTGGGGCAAACCCACCAGCAACAACAACGTCGAAACATATGCCAACGTTCCCCAAATCATCCTCAAAGGCGCATCCTGGTTTGCCAGCATGGGCACCGAAAAAAGCAAAGGCACCAAAACCTTTGCTCTGGCAGGCGACCTGAAACACACCGGCCTCATTGAAGTTCCTCTGGGCATTACCCTGCGCGAAATCGTCTACGAAGTCGGCGGCGGCATCAAAGACGACAAAGGCTTCAAAGCCATTCAAACCGGCGGCCCAATGGGCGGCTGTTTGCCCGCCGAATATCTCGACATGCCCGTAGACTACGAATCCCTGGCAGCTGCCGGCTCAATGATGGGTTCTGGCGGTATGGTTGTCATGGATGAAGAAACCTGCATGGTTGATATCGCTCGCTTCTTCATGGAATTCACCCAAGACGAAAGCTGTGGCAAATGCACTCCCTGCCGGGTTGGCACCCGTCGTCTGCTTGAAATTTTGGAACGAATCTGCAACGGCGAAGGCCAGGATGGCGACATTGAACTGCTCGAAAAATTAAGCCAGGAAATCCGCACCAACAGCTTGTGCGGCCTGGGCCAAGGCGCCCCCAACCCCGTCATCAGCACACTCAAGCACTTCCGCCACGAATACGAAGCCCACATCTACGAACATCGTTGCCCAGCAAAAGTCTGCAAAGCGCTCATCCGCTACGAAATCCTGCCCGAGTTCTGCACCGGCTGCACTGTCTGCGCCCGCAACTGTCCCGTCAACGCCATCAGCGGCGAACGTCGCCAGACTCATCACATTGACCCGGATGTCTGCGTGCGCTGCGGCATCTGTATGCAGGTTTGCAACTTCAACGCCATTGTCATTCGCTAACCAACGTTGCCTGAGGCGCAGCTCCAGCTGCCTCTCAGGCAACACCTTAATTTAGCATAAGGAGATGTGTATGACCGCTGTCAGTCAAGAAGAAGAGCAAGCCATTGTCGAAACCGTTCAGACCATCGTACAAAAGCACGGAGCATCCCTTGAGGAATTAATCCCAATCCTCAACGATGTCAACCGCGACTTGGGCTACCTACCGGCTGCTGCATTAGCTGAAATCAGCCGCCTCTTACACGTACCCAAGAGTCAGCTCTTTGCTGTCTCCAGCTTTTACAGCATGTTGTCTACCAAACCGCGCGGCCGCCACATCATCCAATTCTGCGAAAGTGCCCCCTGCCACGTCGTCGGCGGGCGTCAGGTCTGGGAGACCCTGTGCGCCAACCTGCAACTCGGCGCCAACGAAACCAGCCCAGATGGCAAATGGACCCTGGCAACCACTAGCTGCTTAGGCTTATGCAGCGTTGGCCCTGTCCTTGTCATTGATGACGATGTTTATGGCAACGTTCGCCCAGAACAAATCCCCGACATCCTGGCACGTTACAGTTAAGGAGCCGCCCCATGAAAACTGTTCGCTCAATGATTTTGGTCTCAAGCGACCCGCTCAGCATGGAACGTGGCGCACAACAAGTTTTTGAAAGCCTGGAACAGGAAATTCGCGCCTTTGGCCTACAAGATGAAATCTCCATCAAAATGGTCGGTGATGTAGGCCGACATGACGCCGTGCCAATGGTCATCGTCTATCCTGAAGCCATCCTCTATGGTCCACTTCAGCCAAGCGATGCGCATCGTCTTGTTGAAGAACATCTCTACAAAGGGCGCGTCGCTGAAGAATTGCTAGCCCCTGTCCGCGAATTAACCGGCAAACTGGCCTGGCTCTCTGCCCGGCGCGGCACCCTCCCCGCTGAAAAACGTGTCATCCTGGCACGCGCAGGCATCATTGACCCCGAAAGCATCGAAGAATACATCATTCACGAAGGTTACGCTGCTCTTGGCAAAGCCCTAACCGAGATGAAACCCGCCGAAGTCATAGACCTGATCAAAAAGTCCGGCCTGCGCGGGCGTGGCGGCGCTGGCTTTCCAACCGGAACCAAATGGGGCTTCGTTGCCGGAACCCCCGCCGACAAAAAATATGTCATCTGCAACGCCGATGAAAGCGAACCCGGCACCTTTAAAGATCGCGTCATCATCGAAGGCGACCCTTACAGCCTGATTGAATCCATGACAATTGCCGGCTATGCCGTAGGCGCTGACGAAGGATATATTTACGTGCGCGGCGAATACACATTGGCACAAGCCCGCTTGCATCACGCCATCCTTGAGGCGCGTGAAATGGGCTTCTTGGGCAAAAACATCTTCGGCACTGACTTCAATTTCGACATTCACATTCACAGCGGCGCCGGTGCCTATATCTGCGGCGAAGAAACCGCCCTGATTGAGTCCATTGAGGGCAAAACCGGCCAACCACGCTCCCGTCCACCCTTCCCCACCACACACGGCCTGTGGGGCAAACCCACCCTTGTGAATAACGTGGAAACTTTGGTTAACATCCCGCCCATTGTGCGCGAAGGCGCAGAATGGTATCGTAGCCTGGGCACGCCTTCCAGCCCCGGCACCAAAGTCTACACCATCATGGGCAACGTCAACAAAACCGGCGTCATCGAAGTTCCCATGGGCATCACCCTGCGGGAAGTCATTGCCATCTATGCACAAGGCATGAAACCCGGCTCCACCTTCAAACTCGCTCAAACCGGTGGCTCCAGTGGCTCGGTCATCCCCGCCAGCCTGCAAGATACCCCCATGGACTTCGACTCGTTCAACAAAGCAGGCGTAGCACTTGGCTCCGGTGCACTGCTCATCTGCGACGAAGAAACCTGTGTCATAGACCTTGCCAAAGTCTTGCTCAACTTCTTCCGCAAAGAAAGCTGTGGCAAATGCAGTCCTTGCCGCATCGGCACCCAACGCAGCTACGAAATTCTGGACGCCATTTCACACGGCAAAGGCAAACTGGAAGACCTGGATACACTGATTCATCTGGCCGATAGCATGTATGCCCTCTCCAACTGCGGTCTGGGCCAAACTGCCGGCACCCCTGTGCGCGACATCCTCAAATATTTCCGCGCCGAAGTAGAAGCCCACATCCGTCTTGGCGTTTGCCCAGCGGGTGTTTGCAAAATGCACGTTCCAGTTCAATAAAAAACAAGGAGAATATCATTATGTCTGCTGAATTCAATATTGACGCACTGTTGCCCCCCGATATGGCTAC
>JAIWNK010000010.1 GCA_020216845.1 Anaerolinea sp.
TTTTCCAGGCCATCTGTCAACAGAATCTTCCAGCTACTCATTTCACGGTCTCCTTTGGGTTGAATGGAAATTGAACGACGGGAGGAACAGACTCCCTGCTACAATTTTACTCCATTTTTACAGCACACATGCGGATACGTGACTTAAGCAGTCGGGAAAACGACAAAGTTCATACATCACTCGTAACGCAATGCCTCAACCGGCTCCAGGCCTGCCGCCCGATTGGCCGGATACAACCCAAAAAAGAGCCCAACAGCTGTTGAAAACAGCGTTGCCAATAAAATCGAATCCAATCCAATACTCGGCGTCAAAGGCGTGCCACTTGAAGCCGCAATTTGCCCAACAGCAAACGCAATCAACCAGCCCAGGCCAATCCCAATCAAGCCGCCAAACAGGCTCAGCAACGAAGATTCTGTCAAAAATTGGATCAAAATATCACGTCGCCGCGCCCCAAGCGCCTTCCGCAAGCCAATTTCACGCGTTCGCTCTGTTACTGATACCAGCATAATGTTCATGATGCCAATACCACCGACCAACAAGGAAATTCCAGCAATCCCGCCCAGAAAAACCGTCAACACACTGGTAATTACCTGCGCAGTTGCTACAAAATCATCCTGTGAAAAAATTGTAAAGTCATCTGCCCCCAACTCCACACGGTGACGAGTACGCAAAATATTTGCCACCTCATCACTCGCCTGCTTCACCGCATCCGCACTAATTGCCTGAACAAAAATCACATCCACCCGGTCGCGCGTACGACGCAGCAGGCGCGTCTCTGCCGTGCTAAGCGGCACCAACATCACATCATCCTGACTGCCAAACGCTCCACCACCTTTGGATTCCAACACACCAATCACACGAAACGGTTGCCCATTAATGCGAATGATTTCACCTGTAACCCCTTCGCGTCGGCCAAACAGCTTATCCGCCACCTCTGGCCCCAACAAAACTACCGACGCGCGCCCAAGAATTTGCTCCTCATTAATAAATTCACCTTCCGTCAGGCGATAATTGCGCACTTCTGCATAAGCTGGCGTAACCCCAGTGAGCGTAGCCGTCACCTTCTCCCCCGCATAACTTGCCTCCGCATCCCCCTGCACCACCGGCGCAACCGCTGCAACCGAAGGCGCCTGAAACGGATCGCCAATTGCCGCCGCATCTGCCTTAGTCAGCGGCTTCACATTGCGTACATCCTCCTGAAAATTTCCGGAAAAAACGAACAACAAGTTACTGCCAATTCCACTAATCGAACCAGTAATTGCATTTTGGGCACCTTGTCCAACCCCCAACATTGCAATCACCGCACCGACCCCAATCACAATGCCCAAAATCGTCAAACCCGAACGCAATTTGTTCGCGCTCAGACTTTCCAAAGCCTCTAAAATAGATTGCCCGAGGTTCATAATTTATTCCTCCACCACCAGCCCATCATAAATACGGATGATGCGCTGTGTTTGCGCCCCCACAGAAGGGTCATGCGTCACAATGATCACCGTCGTACCACTTTCACGGTTCAACCGCAGCAACAGCTCCATGATCTCCTTGCCCGACTTGGAATCCAGGTTCCCGGTAGGCTCATCCGCCATCAAAATTGCCGGGCGGTTGACCAACGCCCGCGCAATTGCCACGCGTTGTTGCTGTCCACCCGAAAGTTCGGTCGGCTTGTGCCGCATCCGCTCCCCCAACCCCACTGACTGCAACGCCTCAATTGCCCGCTCGTGCCGCTGTCGTGCCGCCACCCCGGCATAGCGCAATGGCAATTCCACATTCGAAAGCGCCGTTGCACGCGGCAAAAGATTGAAGCTCTGAAACACAAAGCCAACCTTGCGGTTGCGGATAACGGCCAGCTGATCGTCGCGCAAATTTGAGACCTTCTCGCCATCCAGAATATATTCTCCCCCGGTTGGATGATCCAGGCACCCCAAAATATTCATCAGCGTAGACTTGCCCGATCCAGAAGGCCCCATAATGGAAACCATCTCACCGCGGCGAATCTTCAGGCTGGCACCGCGCAACGCCTGCACTTCCACCATGCCCATCTTATAAACCTTGGTCAGGTTTGTCGCCTCAATGACCCAATCGTTTTCCATTGCATCTCCTGACTTTTAACGAGAAAACGGCGGTCGCGATGCATCAAATTCGGTCGGCGGGTTCAAAATCACCACATCGCCAGCCTTAACATCCCCACGCAGCACCTGACTGTATGAATCCGACGTTGCCCCAATGGTGATCGGCACCGCCACCGCCGCGCCATCGCGCAACAAATAGATCACCCGCTCTCCATTGCGTAACCGCACCGCCCGATTGGGCACCAACAACACGTCATCCAATTGCTCAACAACGATATTCACTGCCGCAGTCATGCCCGGACGCACGAGTTTATCCGCATCAATCAGCTCAATCGTTACCGTAAAATTCACCGAGCCCTGCGTCACCGTCCCAACGCGTGAAATTTCCGTAATTTTCCCATTGTATTCCTTGTTCATAATCGCATCAAACGAAACTTTCACCGGTTGACCAATTTGAATGCGATTTACATCCACCTCAGGAATTTGCACATCTACCAAAAAACGAGAAAAATCGTCAATTCGGAACGAAACCGTCCCCGGATTCACCTGATCCCCTTCCTGCGAACGAACCTCCGTAATTGTGCCACTGAAAGGCGCCCTTAAAACCACCTGTCGCAGCGTAGCCTCCAAAGCATTGATGCGAACCTGCGCTATCGTAATATCATTTGGATCAGGCCCGTCCTTCAACCGATTCCATTCCCGCTGCGCATCTTCCAGTTGCGCCTGTGCCAACAATAACTTCGCCTCCGAAAGCGCCACATCTTCCGTCGAGGGTTTGCCCAACAGCCAATTCAAATTTGCCTGCGCATTATCACGCGCCGTGCGCGCATTCTTAACCTGCAACAAAGCCGCAGCATAGACCGGATCATCCTTCGGACGATCGTCTACATAGCCAAAATATTGCTCTGCCTTATCCAACTGATCCTGCGCCAACACCAAATTGGCACGTGCCGCGTCTATTTGATCCTTGCTGCCGCGTTCATACGCTGTCCAATTGTAATTGTCTTGCGCCTTTTTCAACGCATCCTGCGCATTGACCAACGCCAGTTGCGCCTGAGCGCGCTGCGTCGTCGAGGTCTGCAATGTTTCCAAATTGCGCTTCGCGGTAATCAAATCCGCTTCTGCCAGAATCAACGATTGTGGCAAGGAAGAAGTCTCCAATCGCGCCAATTCCTGATCTTTTTCAACGGTATCGTCTACTGAAACATAGATTTTGCTAATTTGTCCACTAATCTGCCATGCCACCAGGGTGGTTTGATCCGCATGAACTGTCCCCGTCCCGCCCACCAAAGCAGTCAATTGCCCGCGCTGCAAAACTTCCGTTTGATAATTATTCTGCGCCGCGCTGCGATTCGCCTGCCATTGAGTATACCCATAGTATCCACCCACTGCCAGACCAATCAGCAACAAAATGGTTAAGATTGTTTTCGGTTTCATAACACTTCCTCTTTTTTGATCATAATAAGACAATTATTGTACAAACCCAATCATATCATTGTTGAAGCAAAAATACAGCCACGCGCATAAGGTATAATAGAATTCTTATGGAACAATTTAACCGCATTGGCAAGTGTATTTTAATCTTCTTGGTCACCTTATTACTCTTCAAAGGTGATGCCATCCCAGGCCACGATCAGCGCGAACGTATCCGTTTTTTCACCCGCAGCATCGAATTCGATTACGCCAGTTGGACGCTTGACGCCATCAAACTAAAATGGCTATATGGCACCCTGAACGCCCCTGCCTACTTCTCGCCCGAGCAACAACGGCAAATCGTCTACGATTATATAGAGGCTCAAATAGACTACACCATCATCGGTTGGCAAATTGATGACGTCTACATGGATCCGACCGTATTTGATCCTGACTATGAAGCGCGTGGATTGCTCCAAGAACAAACTCGCCGCCGCAACCGTCTGGAAGAATTGGCCCCGCTCTGCGAAGCCGTCATTCAATACCAAATCACTTCCATCCTCAAAGAGCAAGGGCTCACGCTTGCCGGACAGCCCATCCCACCCATCCTCTACCGCGTCACACCCCTTCCCTTTGGCATGGTCATCTCCCCGCGCAACGTCATCCGCCAGGATCATTTTATCTCGCTCCAACCCGACATGCCACTCGATCAAATCAACCGCCTAGAGCAATCTGTTGAAGCCGATCAAAACGTTTCAGCACTGATCACGCCGGTTGGTGGCATTGGTGCTTACCCAACCATGGTGTCAAGCACCAGCAATCTGCCCTGGCTACTCGAAGTAGTCTCGCACGAATGGATTCACAACTATCTCACCTTGCGCCCGCTTGGTTGGAACTATGATGCCTCTCCCGAATTGCGCACCATGAACGAAACCACCGCAGAAATTGCCGGCATTGAGCTAGGTCATGAAATTGTTGCGCGCTACTACCCCGAACTCCTCCCACCTCCGCCAGCGCCAACAGCCCAACCAACCACACAACCTACCCCAGACCCCGACCAGCCCCCGCCCTTCGACTTCAACCACGAAATGTACATCACCCGGCTTACCACCGATCAATTGCTGTCGGAAGGGAAAATTGAAGAAGCCGAAAGCTACATGGAAAGCCGCCGTCAATTTCTACGGCAACATGGTTATTTCATCCGCCGCCTTAACCAGGCATACTTTGCCTTTCATGGCGCTTATGCCCCACAAGCCGGCAGCGGTGCCCAGGGCAGCGATCCAGTTGGCCCCACAGTCAACGAATTGCGTCAACAATCCCCCAACCTGGCCACCTTCCTCAATCGCATTTCCTGGATGACATCCTTCGATCAGCTGCAAAAAGCTGTCAAACCCTAATCATCAAAATCACCGCCGCCACCACCCAATTCACTTCCCAGCTCAGGAATATCACGCTCAATATCCTCCGGGGTCTGCCCGCGCTCCAAGCGCCCCACCACTTCATCAAACGCTGCGCCCATATCATCCCCCGTTTCACTGCTCAATTGACGCATCATCTGCCCTAATTTGCGCGGGTTGCGCTCCAAATCTGCCATGTTCGCAGGGTCGGCCAGCATCTCCATACGGCTTTCCACCGATTGCGTCACCCGCACCGCACCAATGCGCCGTTGCACCCGCTCACTGCCGCAATGTACGCAGTGCACCGCTCGTGTACCGTACTCCGCATACGTCATAAAAACCTCAAATCGCCGGCGGCAATCAAGGCAACGATAATCATAGTAAGGCATCTTTTTTCCTCCTCACACATCTTTTTGGCAACGTTTTCGGCATATTCGTATTATAATCAAACCGTGTAAGAAATTTATTAAAGGCTCCATCAGGTTATGACCTCAGACCCAATTTCATTTGACCTCTATCACCCTCGTCCCCTACTCGTTGTCATTTCTGGGCCATCCGGTGTTGGCAAAGACTCGGTTCTCATGGCTCTTAAAAAACGCCAAACTGCTTTACATTTTGTTGTCACAGCTACAACCCGCCCACCGCGCCCCGATGAACGCGATGGCATTGACTATTTCTTCGTCTCCCTTGAAGAATTTGAGCGCATGATAGCCGAAGACGAACTACTTGAATATGCCGTTGTCTACAACCAATACAAGGGCATTCCCAAAGCCCAAATCCGCGCCGCATTCGAAAGCGGCAAAGATGTCATCTTGCGCGTTGATGTGCAGGGAGCAGCTCGATTGCGCACACTCTATCCCGAAGCCGTCCTCATTTTTCTCATCCCAACCAGCCAACAAGAATGGCTGGAACGGCTCAAAAACCGCAACACCGAAACGCCCGAAAACCTCTTCCTACGCCTGCAAACTGCCCGACACGAATTGGATTGCCTTCCCATGTTTGATTACATCGTCCTAAACGCCCATGATCAGCTTGAACAAGCCGTAGACACCATCATCGCCATCATCAACGCCGAACATCACCGCGTCTGTCATCGCCAAATCCAGGTTTGAATTCAATGAATACCAATCCGCCCCCCCTCACCCCAACCCCTCCAGCTGTCTTTTGGCACCTGCGCAGCCGCACGCCAACAGTCACCATTGCTATGATTGTTGTTTGCATCTTCATTTACATCGGACAAATGGTCTCTCTGGCAATTACCGGCTACGACATACCGGCTCTTTACGCCTCCAAAATCAACCCGCTCATCTTGCAGGGCCAAATCTGGCGTCTGATCACCCCTATGTTTTTGCATGGCAGCATCACCCATGTTGCATTCAACATGTACGCACTCTACAGCATCGGCAGACAGCTTGAGCAACAATATGGCCATCTGCGCTATGCCATGCTCCTGTTGTTGGGTGGGTTGGCCGGTAACGTTTTTTCATTTCTCTTCACCACAGCCCCATCCTATGGCGCCTCAACAGCTGTTTTTGGGTTGGTTGCTGCCGAAGGTGTATTCATTTTCCAAAACCGGCGTCTTTTTCGCAACCCATTTGGCATGATTATGAACACCCTCACCATCGTTGCCATCAACCTCTTGATCGGCGTATCCTCCTCTGGCATTGATAATTGGGGACACTTAGGCGGGTTGCTAGGCGGGTTGATGTTTGCCGCGTTCGCGGGCCCAATCCTAAAACCAGAAATGCATCTAGATGGCTTACACCTCATTAACAGCATCTCCGATGATCGCGCTTGGATTGTTTCATTTCTCACCGCTGTCTGCTTCCTCTCCCTTGCCTTTGCAAAAATCTTCGGCCTAATCCAATAATTTCACCATCCAAAAACTTACTCCGGGAGGTGTACACTTGGAAACAGTCATCGGTTTTCTACGCGAAAATCCACTCCTGCTGTTGTTCATTGTCGCTGGCATCGGTTATCCGCTCGGGCAGCTAAAAATTGGCGGCACACGCCTGGGGGTTGCTGCCGTTTTGTTCGTCGGCCTGGCCATCGGTGCCCTGGACCCGAACCTCAAACTGCCCGAAGTCCTCTACCAACTTGGCCTGGTGCTCTTTGTCTACTGCATCGGCCTCAGCAGCGGCTCTGTCTTTTTCGACTCACTCAAACGTCAGGGCATCAAAGATAACCTGCTCGTCATTGCTGCTCTTCTTTTCGCTGCCCTGCTTGCCGCTGGCCTGCACCTTGCCCTGGACATCAAGCCCCCTCTGATCGCCGGCATGTTTGCTGGCAGCCTCACCAACACCCCCGCCTTGGCCGGTGCGCTCGAACACATCAAAGCCGCCTTTCCAGGGAATGAGGCGATTCTTTCCGAACCCGTCATCGCCTATTCACTCACCTACCCAATGGGCGTGTTGGGCATGATCCTTGCCATCTACATTCTCCAACGCCTCTGGAAAATTGACTACAGCGCAGAAGCTCAACAGGCCCGTGAATTTGGCCCAATGAATGAGCCCCTCTTCAGTCAAACACTGCGCATCACGCAGTCGAATGGCATGACCATTGCCGAATTCATTCGCACCAATGACCTGAACCTCATCTTTGGCCGCCGCAAACGCGCCGGCAAAGTCGAAATCGTGCGCGGCGACACCACCCTATGGCCTGACGATCTGGTCAGCATGGTCGGTTCGCGCGAAGACCTGCAAACTGCGCAGCAATTGCTGGGCGAAATCAGCAGCGAACGAATTGAATTCGACCTCAGCCAATACGACAAGCGCCGTGTCTTCGTCTCCAGTTCACAAACCGTTGGCCGTCGTTTGCGCGAGCTCAATCTGCTTGAACGTTACGGCGCCATTGTCACACGCTTGCGACGCGGTGATTTGGAAATGCTACCACATGGCAACACCACCCTCTCCCTAGGCGATCAGGTGCGCGTCATTGCCCCGCACGAAAACCTGGAAGCCGTTATCCGCCTGTTTGGCGACTCCTACCGCGGCGTCAGCGAACTGGATATCCTCACTTTTAGCTTTGGCCTGGCACTGGGCATGCTCTTGGGCTTCTTGCCCATCCCCCTGCCCGGCGGCGTCACACTCAAACTCGGCATTGCGGGCGGCCCCCTGATCATTTCCCTCATCCTGGGCGCCCTGGGCCGCACAGGCCCCATCATCTGGCACATCCCCTACAGCACCAATCTCAGCCTGCGCCAAATCGGCCTAGTCATCTTCCTTGCAGGCATCGGCACCCGTTCCGGCTACGCCTTCATCTCCACCTTCTCTCAAGGCAATGGCCCGCTTGTTTTTCTCGGTGGTGCCCTCATCACCTGCTTCACTGCACTCTTCACCCTTTGGGTTGGCTACCGCCGCCTGCACATCCCAATGGGCATCCTCACCGGCATTCTTGCCGGTTTGCAAACCCAACCGGCCGTGCTGGGCTTTGCCCAAGAACAAACCCGCAACGAAATGCCCAACATTGGCTATGCCACCGTCTACCCAATCGCCATGATCCTCAAGATCATCCTGGCACAAGTTCTGCTCATCCTCTTCCTGTAACATGAACACACCTTCCGCCTCTCCCACAACCGAATTGCCCAACCCGCGCCAACTGCGCAGTGCGCTGGAACCGTATGCACGTCCCAACAAGACCGTTGCCGTGCGTCAACTCATCGTTTCCCTGGCCCTCTACCTTCTAGGCTGGGTCGCCATGTATTTCTCGCTCTCCATCAGCTATTGGCTCACCTTGCTACTCGCCATCCCAACCGCCGGGCTGCTTGTGCGCATCTTCATCTTCTTTCATGATTGCGGCCACAATTCCTTCTTTCCTTCGAAACGCGCCAACAAACGGGTGGGCTTTTGGCTCGGCGTTTTGGTCTTCACCCCTAGCGAACAATGGTGGCACGCCCATGCCATCCATCATGCCACCAGCGGCAACCTGGAAAAACGCGGCATTGGCGATGTAGACACCAAAACCGTTGCTGAATATCAGGCTCTCTCCCCGCTACAACGGCTTGGCTATCGCCTGTTCCGTTTCCCAGCCATCATGTTTCTGCTTGGGCCCATCTGGATGTTTCTCATTCAACATCGCTTCCCCATCCCAAAATTTGGCAAAAAAGAAACGCTCAGCGTTTTGTGGACCAATTTGGCCATCCTGGCTCTGGCAACAGCGCTCAGCTTGTTGCTCGGTTTTTGGAACTACGTCCTAATCCAACTTCCCATCATCTGGATTGCAGGCGCCGCCGGCATCTGGCTCTTCTTCGTTCAACATCAATACCCCAACGTCTATTGGGCCCATGAAGGCGAATGGGATTACACTGCCTCAGCACTGCGGGGCGCATCTTACTATCAACTCCCACCCCTTCTACAATGGTTCAGCGGCAACATTGGCTTTCATCAAATTCACCACCTCAACCCACGCATCCCCAATTACGCCCTTGCATCCGCCTACCACAACAACCCCATCATCCAGCAGCACAGCATTGTCATCACCCTGCCGCAAAGCTTATCTTGTGCCAAACTGGCACTCTATGATGAATCGCAAAAACGGATGATTGCCTTTTCTGAATTATCGCGCCCCTGATTACCCGCTCCTCCTGCTCACTGCCTGACTGCTCCATTTCAGTTAGGCAGTTTTTGTTTTTTAAAGTGAAATGTGACATTCATCACTTGCCAACAAACAACAAATGATTTACGATATCACCAGAATACTTTATATAACAAGATATAACAAGCTAAAACAGACACAAACAAATGGACGAATTACTCACAGCCCGCCAGGTACAAGAGCTACTCAAAGTAGACCGCATCACCATCTATCGCATGGTGCAAGACGGACGTTTGAAAGGCATCAAAATTGGCCAGCAGTGGCGCTTTCACAGTCAAGAAGTTGAACGTCTGCTAAACGGCAAAACGAGCACTCCCACAGCCGAATCCAGCAATGGCAGCACCGCCCCGCAGTCCATGCCAACCGACTGCATTCAGACCATTCAAAATCTACTCAGTGAGATTGCACAAATCGGCGCCATTGTTGTGGATGCACAAGGCAACCCCATCACCACCCCGACCCCACCCTGCACGCTATGTCCGTTGCTGCTTGCCTCGCCAACCGGGCAGGAAGCCTGCCGCGCCTCCT
>JAIWNK010000011.1 GCA_020216845.1 Anaerolinea sp.
GGCGTGCTGCCGCCCAAACGCCCGGAGAGCCAAGCACCTGTCATGCTGGGTTGGATTATCTTAGCGCCCCAATTTACGAAAACGGCCAAATGGTTGCCGTTTTTCTTGTCGGTCAGGTGTATTTGCACACCCCCAATGTCCATGAGACTGGCAACCGCATTCAACGGCTGATTGCCCTGCACAATGTCAACGCCCGCGCCCTGATTGACGCCGCCAATTGCACTCCCATCTTTGACGAAACTCAGCTCGCTCAAATTCAAAGCTGGCCGGCAAAGGCCGCTTCTGCTGTTGAAGCGATTCTATCTGAGCGCTCTGGCCTCATCCAACGCCTGCAACGCATTGCCCAAATGTCACGCCTGGAACCCCAGGATTGATTTTTCACCCTTCAAGGAGATACCATGAAAACCCTTTTAATCCTCGGCGCTGGCACCGCCGGAACCATGATCGCCAAAAAAATGTCTCAGAAGCTCGATTCACAGCAATGGCGCATCATTGTCGTAGACCGCAATGAGCAGCATTATTATCAGCCCGGCTTTCTCTTCCTGCCCTTTGGCTCCTATAAGCCACAAGATGTTGTTCAGCCCAAACGCCGCTACATCCCCAACCGCGTTGAATTCATCCTCTCTGACATTGAGCGCATCGAACCCGAAGCCAATCGGGTGCTACTCACCGAAAATAAACGGGCGATTTCCTACGATTACCTCGTCATTGCCACCGGCTGCGACATTCGCCCCGAAGAGACCGAAGGATTGCTAGATGGCGGCGGCTGGCGTAACAACATTTTTGATTTCTACACCTACGAAGGCGCCGTCGCCCTCAGTCACTTCCTTGAAAAGTGGCCCGGCGGACGATTGGTGCTCAACGTTGCCGAAATGCCGATCAAATGCCCGGTTGCTCCGCTTGAATTTCTCTTCCTGGCCGACGAGTTTTTTACCCGCCGCGGCATTCGCAACAAAGTCGAACTGATCTACGCCACCCCGCTCTCTGGCGCCTTCACCAAACCCAAATCTGCCGCCCTATTGGGAGGCCTGCTTGAGAAAAAGCACATTCACCTTGAGCCCGATTTCGCCATCAGCGATGTAGATAGCAGCGCCAACGCCATCCATTCTTATGATGGCCGTGAATTGCCCTTTGACCTGCTCATCACCATCCCCGTCAACGGCGGCGCCAAAGTCATTGGGCAATCTGGCATGGGCAACGACCTCGACTTTGTCCCAACCGACAAATTCACCCTTCAATCTAAAAAATGGCCCAATATTTGGGTCATGGGAGATGCAGCTGACATCCCCGCCTCCAAAGCTGGCGCAGTTGTTCACTTCCAACTAGAAGTTGTCGTCGAAAACATCCTTGCCCACATGGCCGGGCGCGAACTGCACGCCAAATTTGACGGCCACGCCTCCTGCTACATCGAAACCGGCTTCAACAAAGCTTTGCTGATTGACTTCAACTACGACACCGAACCCCTGCCCGGGCACTACCCCATCCCCGGCATTGGCCCCTTCTCGCTCCTCAGCGAATCCGTCATCAATCATTGGGGCAAGCTGGGCTTCCGCTTCATGTATTGGAACCTGATGATGCGCGGCCTGCCCATGCCCGTCCCCGACAAATTTAGCATGGCCGGCAAACAGGCCTAAACCTATTTTCTTTGTTCACAAAAGGAGTACACCATGTCTGAAGATATTCTCGCCAACATCGCTTTTGATGCCGATGGTTTCATGACCGACGCCAACGCCTGGACGCCCGAAATCGCCCATGCACTGGCAGCCCGCGAAGGCATCGAATTGACCGAGCGCCATTGGGTTGTCTTGAATTACGCCCGTGCCGAATTCAAAGCCAAGGGCGAAGCCCCCACCCTGCGCAACATCACCAAAAACACGGATGTCAGCACCAAAGAGCTCTATGCCCTCTTCCCCGGCGGCCCCGGCAAACTTGCCGCCAAAATTGCTGGCCTGAAGAAACCCACCGGCTGCATCTAACCGACCTCAACCTCTCAGGAGAAACACCATGATTCCACCCAACGTCATTCAAAAAGACATCCGCAAGCTATCCATCATCGCCTCCAAAGGCTCGTTGGATATGGCCTACCCGCCACTTGTCCTCGCCAATGCCGCCCGCATGACCGGCATTGAGACGCACGTCTTCTTCACCTTCTGGGGCCTTGATATCATCACCAAAAGCAAAATGAACCGTCTACGCGTTGCTACGGTTGGCAACCCATCCATGCACCCCTCGTTCCACATTCCCACCTGGATCGGCGCCATCCCTGGCATGTCTGCTCTGGCTAGCTGGATGATGAACCGCGAAATCGCCAAACTGGACTTTCCCCCCGTTGGTGAATTTGTTGAAATGATTCGCGATGCCGGTGCCAACCTGTATGCTTGCAAGATGAGCGTTGAGATGATGAAGCTCAAACCAGAAGACTTCGTCGAAGGCACCCAAATCCTCGGCGCCATGGAATTCATGGATATTTCTGCTGGCGCACAATTGCTCTTCGTTTAGCATTTTCCCACCTCAAAAACACAAGATCCCCGCAAAAGCGGGGATCTTGCTTTCAGCAATGCATACTCAGGTGTTGCTATTTTGCCACCACCGGTGCATGATCCATGGCGTACGCGCCATCGGAAGCAGGAGCATCTTCCAGATGCATAATCGTTGGACTGAGAAAGGCAATCCCCGCCATGGCAAAGGTCGCAACTCCCGCGGCCCAATACCAGGCGCGAATGCCCAAAACTTCCGAAAGCGGCCCAGCAATCAACATACTCAACGGCATCATTGCCCCGCAAATACTGCCCACCAGCATAAACACCCGCCCCTGCATTTCCGGCGCAACGCGTGCCTGCATAATTGCCTGAATCGGCCCGTTGGTAATTGGGTTCATGATTCCCAAAATTGCCCACCCCACCAACGCCATCCAGAAGAGATGCGCCGGAGCAGCAGCAACCACCAAAACGCCCACGCCCATCAGGCTCAGCCCCATCAACGAGGTCACAATCCGGCGGCGGAATCCGCCCCAGACCCCCAACAACCCTCCGCCTACCACCACGCCAATTCCAATCGCCGCCTCCGCATACCCATACTCCAATGCCCCAAGCCCAAAATACTGCTTGACCAACAACGGCATCAAAGCACTTGCCGGAGCGAAAAAGAAATTCAACAACACGGCCAGCAACAGCAAACCAAACAGCCCCGGCCAGGCTCGCACATAGCGCACTCCCTCAACCACATCGCGCAGCACCAGGCGGGGTGTTACGACCTGCTCCGCATCGCTGCGGCTTGGCTGCGGAATAGCCACAAAGAGCAGCGGCGCAATCGCAATCAGCGCTGTCACAACATCAATTGCTAAAATGCCCGCCATCGGCAACACATCCAACAACAAGGCACCCAAAGGCGGAGCAACAATCGCGATGGCACCGCGCACAGCCTGATTGATCCCTGCAATGCGCGCCAGGTGCTGAGCTGGCACCATCAGCGAAGTCGAAGCCTGCATCGCTGGCCAGTGAAATGCCCCACCCAGCGAACGCAAGAACATCGCCACATAAATATGCCACACCGCAATCTGCCCCGAAGCAAACAACAACACCAGCCCCAAAGTCGTCAACGCGATGGCACCATCCGCAATCACCATCACCCGTTTACGATTCCAACGATCCACCAACGCACCAGCAAACGGGCCCAACACAATCTCTGGCAACATCGCCACCATCGTTGCCGTTGCCAAAATCGTAGCCGAATTGGTCTTCTGCGTCAGCCACCATACCAGGGCGAACTGCACCAGGGCACTCCCCACCAGCGAAAACAGCTGCCCCGTCCAAATCGTAAAAAATGGTCTTGCCCACTGTTTATTCAATGAACACCTCAACATGCTCGCCATCTTGCTCATCAAACACATCCACAATCTGCCCAATTTCACCCGAACGGATCATCTCCATTAGCACATTGGGATCCATATCTTGAATCGCTGGTGCAGAACGCAGGCCCATTTTCATTCCCGCCTCAACCACATTCAATGGCAAACGCACATTGACGCGCGTCTTGCCCGTATCCGTATCCGTCACTCGCACCCGCAGCCACCGCCCCATACCAGTGCGCGCCCCCTCTGCTGCCTGTGGCGGTTTCGGCATTTGTGGTCCACGGCTCATCTCCAGCGCTTCCAGCAACTGTGTTGCCTCTTCCGTCGAAATGCGTCCTTCCTGCAACATCTTCAGCACCCGCAACCGTTCCTCGGTCATCACCATCACAGCACCTCCTCATTCAGATTTATCGGCCTTTTCAGCCTCTTGTTTGACACCACGCAGGCGCGCCTGCGCCTCTGCCGCACTGATCAAGCCCTGAGCCAATTCATCCAGGATTCGCAATCGCTCATCCGCCCCTGGCCGCTGCGGCTGCTCTTCGCGCCCCGGCTCATATCCCAATGCGCGAATCACCTCATACAAACGATTCCGCAACGTCGGATACGACAATTTCAACTCCTCTTCCATCCGATTGAAACGCCCTTCACAGCGCACAAACGTGAGCAAAAACTGCTGCTGCTCTGGCGAAAGTGGCGAAAACGGGCTGGCCACCGTGTGAAAATGGCCCTCAATCGTTGTGTCGCAGCTCGGACAATAAATCCGCGTCACTTCTGTTTCTCCACCACAAACGGGACAACGCATCAAAACCTGTTTCATTCTCAACAAAACTCCTTTCTAAATCAGCATCACCTTATCTATCAATAATCATAGCACAAAACTAAATTTTGTCAATACCAATATTATTTTTTTTGAACAAAACATGCATTTTATTGATTTTTCCTTGTTCTCCCCCCAAGCCATTAAATAACATAAATTTAACACAATTCAACACAACGCATGATATACTTAAACCCAGAAAAATCAATCCTTTATCACTTGCCTTGAATTTAAGGGTATTGCATGAAAACTCTAATCCTCGCCCGTCACGCCAAATCCAGTTGGAAAGATATTGACCTCCCCGACCGCGAACGCCCGCTCAACAAACGCGGTGAAAAAGACGCTCCTTTGCTCGGCAAAAACCTGCGCGAGCAAGGCCTCATCCCACACGTTATCTACAGCTCCACCGCTCTACGCTGTGCCCAAACCGCCGAAATCGTCGCCGAAAAACTGAACTACCAAAACGAAATCCTTTACCTTGATTCGCTCTACCTTGCCGAACCCCACACCTATCTGGAACTGCTGCGTAGTCTTTCGGATGAAATTGAATCTGTCTTGATCATCGGCCACAACCCCGGTTTGGAGGGCTTGTTACAAATCCTCAGTCAGCGGGTTGAATCGCTCCCCACAGCTGCGGTTGCTGCGCTGTCTGTGCCGGTGCGCTCCTGGTCAACCCTCAGCCCGCAAATTGACTGTCAAATCCAATATCTCTGGCGGCCAAAACACTAAAGCCCAATTTCCTCTAAAAACGCACCCACAACCCGGTCATAGGCAACCGGGTCTACCACAACCGACATGGCATGATCCGCTCCCGGCGCCAAATAAAGCTGCCGCAAACCCCGCGTCTTTGCCTGATACAATGCCTGTGACATTTCCGGCGGAATATAGGTATCCGCCGCTCCATGCACAAACAAAACCGGCGCCACAATCTGCCCAACCACCCGCAACGGTGCCGCCTCTCTTACCCGCATCCCCGTCAACAACCACATCCACAGCCGCGCCAACCACAGCACCGGAAAAGCCGGCAAACCAAAATCCTGCCTGAGCCGATAGCTCAACAACTGCTCCAAATCCGAAAAGGCACAATCCGCAACCACGAAAGCCAGCTGATCATCCAAGGCCGCCTGTTGCAACGCCGTTGCCGCACCGAACGACTCCCCCATCACCCCCACCACCCCATCTTCGCCAAGCTGCGCTCGCGCCCAATCCACCACCGTTTGCAAATCCCATTTTTCATAATAACCGAAAGTAGAATTGTTGCCCCCGCTGCGGCCATGATTGCGATGATCATACAGCAAGACGTTAAACCCACGTCGCCGATATGAATCCATATACTTGGTCATGCCATACAGCGTATAAGTAATGCCATGCGCAATCACAACCGTCTTCTTCGAGCCTTCGATCGGGAAATACAACCCAAATAAATCGTAGCCATACCGCGAACGAATGTTCACACTTTGCTTTGGCAGCTTCTCAAACACTTCCGGCTGCAAATAGCCCTTCTCCACCTCAATCCGATAAGTTTCCTCAACTGCAAACGTCTTGGGATACACCACTTTAGCCGCAAATACCGCACCAACCGCCAACAACACCACGAACAAAACCGTCAAAATCCACAAACCGATCATTGCTCTGCTCCTGCGCGCTCTGCCAATGCCGCTTTCACCCGCCGCAAACGAGCCCCATGCAACGGATAGAAGAACAATGCCGCCACCGCCAACACAGCGCCAATCGCCGGCGGCACGGACATGAACATGCGAAAGCCCACATTCACCGTCTCCGGCTGCACTGTCAGTTGCGGATTATAGCCATATAAAGACGCAAACCAGCCAAACACCACCGCACTCAACGCATAGGCGATCTGAATAATCAGGCCACTCATTCCAAAATACATCCCCTCGCGCCGCTGTCCGGTTTGCACCTCATCCTCATCAATCACATCCGACAAAATCACATCCCCCATCAAAATCAACCCGGCAAGCGCCACACCCAAAAGCACCGATGTCATCAATGCACCGGTCAGCCCCTTCACAAAAGCCAATGGAATCACAGCTACAGCTAACAACCCGTAGGCAATCATCAATGTTGTGCGCGCCTCAAGCCGTTTGGCCACCAATTCTCTCCAGGGCCACAGTGCCAGCCCCGCCGCGACAAATGCTGTCCCCAGAATCAGTGAGGTTGTCCCCGGATCAGCGCCCAGGCTATACTTGGTATAAAAGGCCATCCCCGCTGTCAGGGTTGCCGTGCCAAAATGACGCATCGTCTGCGCCACCACCACCGTCACAAAGCTGCGATTCACCAGCGTTGCTCGCAGCGCCACCCGCAACGGCACAGCTTCTGCCTCCACCGAGCGGACATGCTCAAACATGCCGCGCGTGCTGCCATACAGCGCCGCCGCACTGATCACGCCAAACAACGCCCCCATCGCCGGCCAGCCCATCCAGTCCGCCAACATCACCGGTAACGCTGCCCCAATCAACAGCCCCACCGTCATAAAGATATTCATCCGCACCGCCGTATCCGTGCGCTCGCCATAATCGCGAAACATTTCTGGCAACAAGGCATAGTAAGCCGTTTGCACCACTGTTGCCAAAGTCTCAAACAGAAACAACGCCGCTGCAAAATAAATCAACAACGCAATCGGCTGTTCGCGCCCATCAAATGGCGCCGAAAACAGCGCTGCAAACAAAAGCGCATAGGGCAACGTGCCAAACAAAATAAATGGAATTCGCCGTCCCCAGCGCGAACGCGTCCGATCTGAAATGTACCCCATCAACGGATTGTTGATCGCATTGTAAATTGAATACCCCGTCATCACCGCTGCGGCCCATTCCGGCGCCAAATGGCGCACATCACTATAGAAAAACAGCAGCGCCGCCCCCACCGCCTGATAGGGAATTGCACAGCCCAGGTTCCCCAGGCTATACCACCAACGCTGCGCCTGCGTTGTTGGCCCTTGCACATCCCGAACATACGAATTTGCCATCATACCCTTCCTGTTTCAAAAAGATCCGCTGTGCAGCTTCCTCCCGCCGCCAGCAATTAATTATACTGAAAAAATTTCAGCCATGTGACCGGTCAAACATCATCAAAAAGTCATTCACTCCGCCAAAAGCTCCCGACCCGCAACCAACCCTGTTATACTTGGCGCATGATCGAAATCACGCCCACCATTCAGCTCGACGAAAGCGAGCTGCACTACGACTTCATCCGCGCCTCCGGACCCGGTGGACAAAATGTCAACAAAGTCTCCACCGCTGTGCAATTGCGCTTCGATGTGCGCAACAGCCCCAATCTGCCAGATGATGTCAAGGAACGGCTTTTGCAATTGGCTGGCAATCGTGTCACTGCCGACGGAATCTTGATCATCGAAGCTCGCAGCTACCGCACCCAAGACCAAAATCGCTACGACGCCTTTGACCGCCTGCGCACCCTGATCACCGAAGCCGCCCGGCGCCCCAAACCACGCCGTCCCACTCGCCCCACTGTCACCGCCAGCGCCCGCCGCACCGCACAAAAGTCTCATCGCGCTGACCTCAAACGATTGCGCAACGCCGACCCAGAAGAGGATTTTGAAGACTGGTATTTCGATGAGCGCTAAACCAGCTTACTTGCGCTCCAACGCCTGCATCAACGCCACGGACAGTGCACACACCCCCATTAACAGCGTAGCCATAGCCAATGCCTGCCCATAATTGAGCGCCCCCGGCTGCGACAAAAAGCGAAAAATTGCCACCGGCAAAGTTGGCTTCTCTGGACGGGCAAGAAACGCCGTTGCGCCAAATTCCCCCAGCGAAATTGTGAATGCAAACACCGCGCTCGAAGTCACGGCTCGCGCCAAAATCGGCAGCTCCACCTCCCACCACACCCGCCACGGCGTTGCCCCCAACACCGCCGCCGCCTGCTTAAGCGAAAGCGGAATAGCCGCCAAGGCCGGCCGCAACGTGCGGACAACAAACGGCAACGCCACAAGGCTATGCGCAATCGGTATCAGCAACGGAAACGTCCGCACCTCCAGCGGCGGACGATTGAACACCATCACATAGCCAAGCCCCAACGTCACCGCCGAAGCACCCAGCGGCAACATCAACACCCCATCCAACACCCGGCTCAACCGTCCCCCGCTCCCTTGCGCATACACAGCCAGGAAGCCCAGCCCCAACGCAATCCCCACCGTCTCCAGCCCATATTCCAATGAGTTCAGCGCTGCTTTTGCCGGCGACACATAGAAAAATGATTGTCGGCGGTTCACGAACAGCTCGCGATAATACGCCAACGTCACCCCGGCCTGTATCGCCCCGCGCTCCCCCCGGTCTGCATCCAGGCGCGTGATCGAGCGCGCCACCAACGCCGCCAATGGTGACAACAGCAGCAACATCAACAACGTCACCATTCCTGTCACCCAAACCCGTTCCCAACCGCGCCGCGCCTGCCGTAGTCCCTCACCTTTCAAGCGCGGCATCAAAGGCGTCACCCGCCCTCGACTCAGCACCCCATACAAGCCGGTCAACAGCAACGTACATGCCAACTGAATCGCCGAAAGCACCCCGGCCAGTGGCAAATTCAGCCGATGCAACGCCTGAATGTAAATCTCCACCTCCAACGTTGCAAACTTTGGCCCGCCCAACAACAACACCACCCCAAAACTGGTAAAGTCGAACAAAAACACCAGCAAACCTGCCGCCAAAATAGCCGGACGCAACAGCGGCAAAGTCACCTCAAACAACACCCGGCGCGGCGAAGCGCCCAAACAGCGCGCCGCCTGTTCCAAACGCGGATCCAATTGCGCCCAGGCATTGCCCACCAATTGCAGCACGACAGTTGTGTTGTAAAACACATGCGCCAACACAATCGCCGCTATCGTATTCAGAAACGCAATCGGCGGTTGCTCCAGCCCCAACACCTGCATCAAAATCACATTCACCCACCCGCGCGGCCCCAACAACGCGTTGAACCCCGCCGCAGCCACCACGGTCGGCAAAATAAATGGAATGGTTGTCAACACGGTCAGCAGTTTTTTGCCACGAAACGTGTAGCGCCCCAACACAAAAGCCCCCGGCAAGCCCAGCGCCATCGTCAGCAAGGTTGAAAGCGCTGCCTGCCAAACCGTGAAACCCAAAGGCCGCAACACCGCCTCGCGGCTAATTTGTAACCCCGCACCTTGCAACCAGGCCACTGCTGCGCCAAAAATCTTTGCCAGCGGCCAAAAAAAGAACACACCCAAAAAGAGTAGTGGTGCTGCCCACAACAAGGCAGGCAGCACCCAAGCAAAATTTTTCTTCAACCACTCCACCGCACGGTTCATCACCGCAACACCGTGCGCGTCCACTCAT
>JAIWNK010000012.1 GCA_020216845.1 Anaerolinea sp.
CAATCCAGCGCTCCCGATTCTGCGCCAACCAATTGGCATCCGCAATCACCGGATGCTCCGGCACCTGTGCATACCGCACAAATGCATCCGGCAAGCCGGTCATCATCCGCACCGGATACACAAACATTTGCCCGGCCACATCCGCCTGAAACTTCGGCCCGAGCATGAAATCTACAAATTTCTCTGCCAGGGCACGTTGTGACGTTCCCTTCAAAATGCCAACAAACTCCACCTGCCGAAAACACATCTTTGGCCCAACCAACGAGGCAGTTGGCGCCTCCGTCAACGGCTCTGAAGCGAACATCACCTCTGCCGCCGGACTACTGGCATAAGACACCACCATCGGCCGCGGGCCCTTCCCAGAAGAGCCGCTGAAATGCGTGTAATAGGCCGTCTCCCAATCATTTGCCACCAACACATCATTTTCCACCAAGTCTTGCCAGAAGTCCAAATAACGCTCATCGCTGAAATTCGCCACCGTCAACGCTAAAAACGCCAGCCCCGGCGAGGAAGTTGCCGGGTTTTCCACCACCAGCAACCCGCGATATTCCGGCTTGGCCAAATCGGCCAGGCGCTGCGGCAGCGCCAGCCCCTTTTCGGCAAAATAGCGCACATCATAATTGATGCACACATCCCCATAATCTACCGGCAGGGCGCGCAGCTGAGCATCCAGCTGATATTCCTGCGGCACATCGCTCAACAACGGCGAGCGATACGTCTCAAACAAATCCGCCTCTAACGCCCGCGCCAAAAACGTGTTATCCACCCCATAGAGCACATCTGCCTGCGGCGCCTCGCGCGTCAAAATGGCCTGATTCAGCATCGAGCCTGCATCCCCACTCTGAATGAACACCAAATGAACGTTGTTCTCACGCTCAAACTGTGCTACCAATTCCTCGCTCATCGCAAAGGAATCATGCGTCATCACCCGCAGCTCCACCGGCTGCGCCGTCGCTTTGGGGCCACACCCCGCCAACACCAATGCCAACACACACACCATCCACAACCAACGCATTTTCATTTTGTTCCTCCATTGTTCAAATCAACCTCGTCCTTCTGACGAGTGTGAATACACAACAACACCCCTTGCTCTACCCAAACATGCGCCCGCTGCCCCAACAAACGATTGCTAATGCCGCGCGTGCGCTGCGGATAGAGCACTTCGCCACGCAAGGGATAGGCCAACCCCTCCGTGCGCACACCATGCGCCGGTCCAAGCAACGGCAGCAAAGAAACCACATCGCCTGCCTGCCCTTGCACTTCTGCCTCACCGCGAATCAGCCACACTTCGTCCACGCCATCATCCAGGCGCACATCCAGCCCCGACCAACGCTCATCCAATAACAAAAACACATTCCCCAATGTTTGATCCAACCGCCCCCCCAAACCGCCCAAAATGCGCACCACGCCCAGCCCTTGCTCCGCCACAAAGCGCAAAGCCAGCTCCAAATCTGTTTCATCCTTTTCTACCGGATAGCGCTCTATGCGCACCCCCAGCCCGGTCAGGCGCGCCAAGTCACCCGCCGTCACCGAATCCAGATCACCAATCAGCACATCCGGCACAAGGCCCAAAGCCGTTACAAACCGTAATCCCCCATCCACGGCCACCACAAAATCTTGCGCCCGCAGCAAAGCCCCCAGCGCCTCCACCGAAGCCACGCCGTTGACAAACAACAAAGCTCGCTCAAAATGATTGCTTCCATCGCTCATAACACAACAACCCTCGTCGGCGAGGGTTGTTGAAGAATCCACAAAAGCAACATCCCTACGCCGGCATGATCCGGATCAGGTACTGCGGGTCGAGAACTACGGTTCTCCTCTCAGCCCGGCGCCCGGGCTCCCCGTTGTCAATGTGCCTAGAGTGTATCGCACTCGTTGTCGTTTGTCAAGCATGATTGCATAAACTTAAATTTAAGCTACAATGAAGATATGAGCCCACCCACCTTGTTCAGCCTCATCGCTGGCATTCTTGTTTTGGTTGCGGTCTACGGCTACCTTTACCTTCAATACCGCCAACGCTGCCTTGGACTGTGGGCCGCCAGTTGGACCACCTACGTCCTCGGCTTTGCGCTGCGCCTCGTTTATGGCAGCACCACACCCAGCGCCTGGGAATACATCCTTGGCCTGCTCGCTGGCCTGCTGCTGCTCAGTGGGGCGCTGGACTTTCTCGACCCGCACTCCGCCCAACAAATTCCGCGGCTCATCCTTGCCGGGGTTCTTTCCACAGGCTGGATTGGCCTCTCCATCGCCCTGCGTCAGCCATTTTTGATCCAGATTCTGCCCGCCATGCTCATGTTTGCCTTTGCCTTCGGCTACATCGGCCTGCATCTTTTACGCGCCCCCGCCCTATCTGCCCCCGGACGCATCGTCCTCAGCAGCGCCTTTCTGCTTGCCAGCCTCGCCAGTCTGCTCACCATCGTCTGGCTCAATCAACCGCAGCGCATCTGGGTTGAAAACCTGAGCTGGTTCATTGCCCCATTGATTGCCCTCGGCCTGCTCATGGTCTTCACCGAGCGTCAACAACACCAACAGCATCAGGCACAACTCACCTATCAACATCAGCTCGAGCGCGACCTGCGCCAAAACCAACAGGATTATCAAAGCCTCATTGAACAACAAAGTGTCGGGGTCAGCATCGTCGCCCTGGATGAGACCATCCTGTTTGCCAACCCAGCTGCGGAGCAAATTTTTGGCGTCCCCGCCGGCATGTTGGCCGGGCGCAACTTGCGCGACTTCACCACCGCCGAACAATTCGCCGCATTGCACGCTCAAACCGTTCTGCGCCAAACCGGCCTCAGCAACTCGTATGAAATGGTCATTACCCGCCCAGATGGCGAGCTTCGGCACATCCTGGTCAGCGCCAGCCCGCGCCGCAACCCCGATGGCCAATTCGATAGCACCATTGGCGTCTTCCAAGACATCACCGAGCGCAAACAAGCCGAAGTGCGCATCCAACAATTGCTACTCACCGAACGCACCTACCGCCAACAAGCCGAAACCCTGCGCGAAGCCACCACCGCCCTCGTCTCTGCGCTTGACCTGGACGAAGTCTTGCAGCGCGTTTTTACGCATTTGCGCAACGTCATCCCCTATGACAGCGTATGTGTCTTTTTGTTTGAAGGTCAACGGCTGCGCGCCGTCGCCGGCTCCGGGTTTGAACACCCCGAACTGGTCATCGGTCAGGAAATGGACACCAACAACCCCCTCCTGTCCGAAGCGTTGACCCTCAAAAAACCGATGATCCTCGCCGACGTTCATCGCGACTCGCGCTTTGTCCATTGGGGCGATTCGCAGCATACCCGTGCCTGGATGTGCGTCCCGCTCATCTGGCACAGTGACATGATTGGTTTCCTCACCATTGATCACAATCAGCCCAACACCTACACACAAGAACACGGCATTCTTGCCCAGGCTTTTGCCAATCAGGCAGCACTTGCCATTCAAAACTCGCGCATGTTTGCCCGCATCGAACACCTCGCCATCACCGACCCGCTCACCGGCCTCTACAACCGCCGCCATCTGTTTGACCTTGCCCGTCGCGAATTCAACCGCTATCAGCGCTACCACAACGAAATGGCCGTCATCATGTGCGATATTGACCACTTCACCCAAGTCAACAACACCTATGGCCATGCCATCGGCGATATCGTCTTGCAAGCCATCAGCCGCCGCATGACCCAAAACCTGCGCGAAAGCGATATTTTGGGCCGCTATGGCGGCGAGGAATTCATGATGGTTCTGACCGAAACCCCTCAATCACAAGCCATTGAGGTAGCCGAGCGCCTGCGCAGCAACATTGCGCACCCGCCCATCCCCGCCGAAGGCCATCAAATTTCTCTCACCCTCAGCATTGGTGTTGCCTCAGCCACGCCCAATTGTCCCGACCTTGATACGCTCATCCGTCACGCCGATCAAGCGCTTTATCAGGCCAAAGAAAACGGTCGCAATCGGGTCGTCTGCCGGCAAAATGCCGACACTAATCCAGCCAAATAACCCGCCCCATCAAAGCACACTCATACCCGCCCAATCGCGTCAATGTATTCCGAGCAGCGGCACTATTCAGCCACTCGCCCAGCGCCTGCACAACCGCATGATCATACACCTCAGCCAGAACAACCAAATCGTACCGCTCCAGCGTCAAGAAGACAAAGTGTAGCCCCTGCGCCAGTGCCGCCGCCTCCAGACCCAGCCCCACATCTGCCCGACCTTCCGCAACCGCCCGCGCCACGGCCAAATGTGTTTCCACCCCCTGCTGATAACCGGCAACCTCTGCCGCAGCAATCCCCAACCGTTTCAGCTGCGCATCCAACCAAACGCGCGTCCCCGAACCAGGCTGCCGATTGACAAAACGCAGATCCGGCTGCACCAAATCTTCCAGCCCACGCACTCGCCCTAACCAGTCGGCACGCAACATCAACCCCAAGCGCCGCTGCGCCAACGTCATCAACGCCACCCTACGCCCCGGCAACAATCGCCGCACAAACGGCACATTATATTCATCTGTCTCCACATCCCACAAATGCGCTCCAGCCAGGTGTGCCTGTCCGTTGGCCAGGGCCATCAGCCCGCCCAAACTGCCCGCAAACTCCACCTCCAGCCCCAACGGCAACGGCAGCGCGAATGCCATCTCGGTCACCGCCGGGTCGTGACTGCCAACAAAGCGCAACACCTGCTCGGCAGCACGCAGCGGCACCGCATTGGAAAACTGTTGCCAGCGATCCAGCGCCAAATGCAGCGCCTGCTGCACTTCCAGCGGCGTGTACCCCGCTGTGAGCGTCTCCAGCAAAAACGCCTCGGCGCGGTGCAACAACGCCGCCCGCCGCAACAGATCGTCATTGGCCCGTGGCAAATTGGGCACCACGCGCGTCCCCTGCCCGGGCCGGCTGCTCAACAGCCCCTGACGCACCAGTTCCGCATAAGCTCGCTGCACCGTGCCAATCGTGCAATTCCATGCCTGTGCCGCAACGCGCACCACCGGCAGCCGATCGCCCGGCTTTAGCCGTCCATCCAAAATCTTGCGCCGGATGTCTTCCGCAATCTTCTGATACAGAAATTGCTCATCCATGCTCACCGCAAAATTCCCGGCAAGAACAGTCCATGCATCAGCGCAGTAAACGCATCCTCACCGGTCGGCCAGGCCTCCACATTGCCAGCGCCATCCGTCGCCCGACAGCGAAAAGCATAGCGATGGCCCACCTGCCCGTCGTAAAGCGAGCTTGTCTCCGTCCCGCTATACCAATCCGTCCAGGCCCCGTCATCCACCTTGACCTGCACGGCGTAGCCCGCCACCCCGCTCAACGCATCGCTGCCGCTCCACTGCACCACAAAATCTACATCGCCCAGCTGCCACGCCGGCAATGCCTGCACCGCCGATTGCGGCGCCGCCCGATCCAGCGTAATGGAATCCACGGCTGCCACCGACACGTTCCCGGCCGCGTCCCGATATTGCACAAAGACCGTCTTCATTCCATCACTACCGCTCAAAGTATAGGCTGCTGTTGACGCATAGGCCTGCCAGGCGGCCCAACTGCTGCCATCATTGCTAAAGCGCATCTCCGTCACCCCGCTGCCCGGCAACGGATCATTGCCCGACAAACTGAGCATCACGCTTGGATTGTTGGTGTAGGGCGCATCGGCATTGATTGCGATTCCGCCAGTTGGCGGCAAACTATCCACCGAAAATGAATAGCTGACCACTTGTGCGTTCATCCAACGGTTGGTCGCCTGCAACACAATCGTATGCGGCCCCTGCGGCAACCCCGTCACCTCAAAATCGAACTCCTCGGCCACCTCGTCAATCACCCCATCCAACGGCACAATCGTTGTCCAACTTCCGCCATCCAACTGATAGCTGAGGCTAATGAGACGGTTGATCGTCATCGAATTGCCATTGGGTGAAGGATATGGTTGATCTTCCACGCTGCCCACAAACCGCACCGTCGCCCCGGTCCAACTGCCCGGCGCCTGCGTAATCGCAAACCCCGGCAGCGTATCCACCGGATCGAGCTTGCCATCGCCATCGCTATCGCGCATGCCCACCTGCTGCTGACTGACCGTGCAAACGCCACTCGCGGTTGACCCCGTGCGCATCAGACACGACACCAACTTGCACGATGTGCAGCCCCAGCAATTGCTGCTGCCACTGTCGTTGCCATCGCACTGTCCATTGCCGTTTTGATCACAGCCGGCCGAGCAATTTTCGTTTGCAATGCCCAAATACCCCAACGCACCGCTACACGCACAACAAGCATAGCCCGGTGAACAATACTCATCCCCGGCACCGAAATCATGTCCGAACTCATGCGCCATCACGCTATCCATGTTGCCAATGCCCCAACCGTCGTTGTCATACGTCATCACCACCACCGGCGGGTTAACATACGTATAACCAAAATACCCCGACGGGAACATACCATCCGCATCGTTCAAGCTATCCGCCACAAACGCCACCACCGCCCAATCGGCGCCATATTGTGTGCGGATTGCGTTCAAATAGTCATAGGCCTGCAGAGACCACGTCGTCCCGGGGTAACCAAGCGCCGTCAGCGCCTCGTTCATCCACAGCCCATCATCCGGATAGCCATGCTGAATCGGCTCATAACCGGTTGGCACCTGCTGATGCACAGCATAAACAAATTGCAACGCTCCCGCCGGATTGGTCACCGCCCACCAGTTCATTGCGTTGGTAATTTCGTTGATCACCGTCTGCATGCGCGTTGAATCCCAATTTTCGGTTTGCGGCTCGTGCCCGCCGTTGCTCTCCGGCAAAATGATGCCGACCACCACCCGCCCGGCCATGAACTCGCTCAAGTCATATGGCCCGGGCAAGCCATGCGCCTCGCTCGGCACCTCCGGCAAGTCCACATCCAATGTCAGCACGTCATTGGTCAACGGCCGTCCGCTCAGACTCGTCTCAAAAGGCTGCAGCGCCCCACGCCGTTCATTCCAGAGCGCCGCTGCCGCCTGCGCCAGGGGACTGCGCCCAGCCAGCAAGCCCTCCGTCACCGGCCCGCGCACCACCGTCACCCCCGCCGGCGGTGCTGCCCATAGCGGCAACGACCCCAGCAACACATCCGGCGGAAAGATATCGCGCACACACCCACCGCGCTGCTCAATTTCCCGCACGGCCACCTGCCAATCCCCCTCCACCAGCAAGAACGCATCCACCGCACAACTGATTTGCGCAGCCCCAGCCCCCACCGCACCCTGCACCTGCAAACTGCCCCCCAACAGCGTCACTACCAGCAACCCCGCCAAAACCCATTGAGCCTTCATCACACACACTCCCAGAAATTCAGAAACAATCCGTTTCTTCTATCATACAACAAATAATAACCAATAGCTATAGTCTTGAAAAAACTGCCCGGGCTGGAAAAGCCAAAACAACCCGGGCTATTTTCTATTTGCCTGACCCAAAGGTCAGACGGGAACAGTCAGCGCTTGCTTGCACGAAGCACCCCTGATTGAGCTGCTCACCCAACCAGATTCTGGCACCGCGCCTGATGAAAGCAATGAAGAGGCGAAAACCGGCATTGTTGTTGAAGTTCGAAGGTACGTTCCTGTTCCGGTACGAGCAGCGAGCGTTTCTATGATCATTGTTCCACGAACCGCCCCGCAGCCTCCTGACGTTCCCAACTCAAGCACCTTCCTGTGTGCATAAGTCCTGTTCCACCTTTGGGGCCGGGCCGACTTTCTTCATCCAACCGCCCAACAAACGGCCCACCTCAACCAACATCTCAGCCCCGTGTTCATACTGTCCAATCTTCAGTAAATGACGGTCATAGCTCAAGCGCAGGTACAAACGCAACATCGCCAGCAAATGGTCCGCCTCTTTCAATTCAAAAAGCGGATTGGCACTATGTGCGGCCTTTGCCAATTTACTATACAAATCAAATGCAGCATCCTCTAACCGCCGCGCCATACGAAAGCGCTCACTCTTGGGAAAATTTTCAGTTTCGCCCAACAACCAGATGATAAAACGATAGGTGCAACTGAACACCGGAGAAGTCTTTTCCATCCCCACCTCACAGCACCACCGAACGAAGCATCGCCATCCGCAGTCCCCAGGTATCACCATGCTGCGCGTGATGGATCCATCCCTGAATGCTGGCCTGCATCTGTTGCAAACTGCGCTCCCCCGCCCAATAAGCCTTCAGTCCCGTTCGTAGCCGACGGCGAAACTGCACCACTTTGCGACGCTTCAAACGTCGATGGGATGGAAAGACTTGAAAACCCAAAAAGGGAATTCCAATTGCGCACGGACGCGGCTGTGCGCTGCCCTCGTGCACGGTTAGCCGCAAATCCGCAAGCCGCCTGATCACAGCCTGTCGCCACATATGCATCTGCCGCAAATCATCTCCAAAAAGCAGCATATCATCCACGTAACGCACATATCCCCCAACGCCTAATCGCCGTTTAATAAAATGATCCAGCCCATTCAAATACACATTCGCCCAAAACTGACTGGTCAAATTGCCAATTGGCAACCCGCGCGGGCGTATTGCTGCCAATAAATCATCCCCCGGGAAGTAAACCATCTCATACTCTGTTGCTAGCACCCCTTCCCCACCGCGTAAGATTCTAGCGCACAGATCGAGAACGTCCTCATCCCTGATCCCTTGCTGCAATTGCTGTAACAAAATAGCGTGATCCACCGACGGGAAAAACTTGCGCACATCGAGCGGCAACACATAACGAAAACGCCGCAAATATTGCGTTGCCCGATCCAACGCCTTATGCGTTCCTTTACCGACCCGATTTGCATAGCTATCATACACAAAGCGCCGTTCCCACAACGGCTGAATCACATTGCACAAAGCATGATGCACAACCCGATCGCGAAAGGGTGCCGCCGAAATCAACCGGCGCTTGGGATCATGAATCCAAAAATTCACGTATTCTCCTGGCTGATAACTTGCAGAGCGCAGTTCATCGCGCAGCCTCAAAAGATTCTCCTCTAAATCAAATTCAAAACTTGCCACAGCCGCGTGACTACGCTTGCCACGTGCCGCCTGTTCAAACGCCATTCGCAAGTTCAAGAAACTTGTCAATTGTTGCCACAGAGTTGGTTGCATCGTCTTTTCATCTGCCTTTCTAACCCATGATTGCTCAAAAATTTTGCGCGGCTGGGGGCGGGAAGCCCGCCCCCAGACCCCCACCCCGTCAGAAATTCAGCATTTCAGAAACCAGCATTTCAGGAGGACGGAGCAAGGAGAAGAGGCGAAAACCGGCATCGCCGTGGAAGTTCGAAGGGACGAGCCTGAACCGGGACGAGCAGCGAGCGAAACTATGACCATTGTTCCACGAACCGCCCCGCAGCACGCGCCGCCCATCATCCTCCAATCCCTCAGCCGCCTCCGCCTGATAGGGATACGGCCGATAGAGGCTCAACGTCCACTCCCACACATTGCCATTCACATCCTCCAATTGCAGCTCACCAAAACCACCACCGGCCACAAACGCGCCCACCGGCGAAGGGCGCCGCAAGCCTGCCTCAAAGGTGTTGGCCGCACCCTCCAGCCAATCCTCTCCCCAGGCATAGCGCAGCCCCTGTGGCCCGCCGGCCGCCGCCTCCCAAAACGGCTCGGCCGGCAGGTCAAAATGCCCGCCGACTTGTGCGCTCAGCCAGGCGCAATAGGCGCGCGCCTCAAACCAGGTCACCCCAACCACCGGCTGTGTCGGCTGCGCAAATTCGGCCACCTCCCAAAGCGCCGGGCGGCTGCGCCGCACCTCCTCCGCAGTTTCGGCAAAAGTCTCCTGCACCTGTTGGCGCGTCATCCTTGCCAGCTGCTCATAGGCCTCCATTTCTGACGGCGTTGCCCGCCCAGCCAACGCCAGCCGCCAGCCCGGATTCTGCTGCATGGTTTCCCAAACCGACAGCACTGCCCTCAGCCGCCCGCCGCCCACGGCCTCACCCTGCCGCCAGCGCTGCGCCAGCCCGCCCTGCCACCAATCTTCCTGCTCATAGCCACCCGCAGCCACAAAACAGGCAAACTCGGCG
>JAIWNK010000013.1 GCA_020216845.1 Anaerolinea sp.
TTCGTCACCGGCCGCTTGCCAATCCAAAACTCGGGCAGCTCCACCCACCCGCCGTTCCATTCATTGTCAAACGCCTGTTCGTCCCGCCGGTCGCGCCCCAAGCGGTAACGCCCGCCCGGCACCCGCACCATCTCCGGCGCAAGCAGCCGCCCGTTGCATCCCTCCAACCAGCGCAGGCGCGGGTCACCCAGGCGGCCAAGCAGCTCACCCGCCTGCACCCGGCTGCGCACATGCAACGCCGGCGCATACAGGTCTGCCAGCAAATCCTCCCGCAGCGCCTGCCAAATCGGCTGCAAATCCGCTGCGTCCACCGTCAGCCCCACCTCTATCCCGGCCAGGCGCTGCGTGCGCACCCCCGGCAATCCTGCCTCCAACAGGCCACGCCCAGCCAGTGCCGGGTTGACCGCCCGAATTGCCTGCAACAGCCCAACCGGCTCGCCCGGATGGCGCTTACCTTGGAGCCGATCGCCCCCCACCCACTGCCCGGCCAGGCCAAGCGCCAGCAAAATTGTCACCTCCCACCCCGTGCCAGGCGGCGGCGGCAAGGGATCCCACTCGCTGCCCTCCGGCGGCGGCATCTCCTCCGACAGGCGCGCCACCCGCCACAAGCGGCTCAGGTCTTCCCCCTCCGCAAAACGGCGCAGCAGTTCCAAAGCCGAAAAATACTCCTGCAGCAGATGATGATAAAAACGCACATCCGGTTGGTCTGCTTCCACTTCAAAATCCAACAGGCTTGCCTGCCTGCCCAAATGCAACAATGCTTTCGCATCAATCGGCACCGATTGCTGCTGCCACAACACTGCCTGCGGCAAACTTGCTTGCGCCTGTTGCCACGAAAAGCTCGTTCCAATCCCCTGCTGCTCCTGCAGGGCAAACGCCATTTTTGCCAGTGCCCGCCGCTGCACGTCCGCTTCGATCCAGTTCGGAGGATTGAGGAGATACTCGCGCTGCAACAGATTCGCCACAAACCAATCCAACAGCTGACCGCGATTGGCCAGCGCCACCTCTTGCCGGTCACGATAAGCCCGCGTCAGCAACATCAAGTAAAACGGATTGCGCGCCAATTCGTTCAAACGGTTATCGGGGTCATCCAAATGCTTCAGCAGCCCCTCCGCCTGATGTCGCCGCAAGTACTCCTCAATCCGCGTTCGATCCAGATCCTTGATCACCACGCGCGGCAATGCCAGCTGCGCCTCATAATCGTGATAGCGCCCGCTAAACACAAATCGGTTCGGCCCATGGTCCTGCACATCCTGCACAAATGCACGCCAATCTTTCAACAACGCGTTGCGCCCCTCACGACCAATCTCATTGACACCATCCACCAGCGCCAGCAGCAAGCCGTTCTTCAGGGCATCCCGAAACGAAACCTCCACCCGCTGTTCCCATTCCTGCTGCAAGAAGTCATATACCGTGCGGTCCTTTTGCTCACTGAGCCGCACAAACAGCGGAATCGGCTGTTGCAAATCGCCCTCCAGCCGGCGACGCGCGGCTTCCAGGGCCAGCTTGCGCAGTGTCGTCGTCTTGCCCGAGCCGGGCTCGCCCAAAAGGATGAAGGCCTTGTGTATCTGCATCGCTTCGATAATATTCTCCAGGTCGCGCACCGTGGGTTTCGCATCCGGCCCGCTGCCAGGCGGCGGAGGAAGCACCTCCTGATAAGCCATCGCAATCTCCCCCGGCAGGTCACACCCCCGGTTTGCGTCCATCGTCCCCGCAAGCGGCACATAGTAGGTTGCCCAGGGGCGATACCAGTGATGCAGCGTCACGCCCAAGAGATAGGCTTGCTCGTTGCCCAAGTGCTGCAGCTTAGTGCCCGCCTCTTGTTCAATGATCAACTCCTCGCCCTGCCAAACGGCGCGCAGCCTTTGCCCATCCGGCACAAAACACGCCCCGCCCCGCAAGAAAGTCAGCACCTTCTCAATCAGCAACGCCACACCCTCAGGAGAATAGCCGTATTGATTGATTTGATCGCGGCCAATGAACGTCCCGGCTATCACATTCCCGTCAACATGCGCTCCCTGACTTTGCTTGGGGCTTTTGGGTTTCTTTGCCATCTCCTGCCTCCTCAACCTGAAACTTTTTAAATTATAGCACCCCCCCCAAAAAAAAAGTGCGGCTTCAGGCCGCACCTTTTGAATAGCTCCGTCCGTCGTCCGCGCCTCAGACGCGCACAACCGAAACCATCACCACCGGTCGGCGGCGTGTTTCAGCGAAGAAATAATTGCCCAGCTCCTTTTCCAGGTCGCGGTTCAAATTGCCGTTGGCGCGCAGCAACACATCGGCAATCTTCTGCCGCGCCCCAGTCATCAGCGCGGTTGCCTCACCGTTCATCCAAAAGCCCAGGCTGCGCAATTCCGCCTCCTGCACCTGCCCGCCGCTATAACGATCCAGAACCACCTGCACCATCACCACGCCGTCGCGGGCCAATTCCTCGCGTTGGCGCATCACATCCGGGTTGATATTGGCAACCCCCGAACCATCCACAAACACCATCCCGGCCGGCACCTCTTCTTCCAGGCGCATTTGTCCATCCTCAAACGCAACCACCTGCCCATTTTGCAGCACCGCGATCCGCTCCGCGGGAATGCCCACCTGCTCGGCCAGGGCTGCATGTTGGCGCAAGTGACGCAGCTCACCGTGCATCGGAATGACAAATTGCGGACGGGTGAGATGGATGAGCAACTTCATCTCTTCCTGACTGGCATGACCCGAAACATGCACCGGCGCAATCGCCTCGTAAATGACTTTGGCGCCGCGCGCAAACAAGCGATTGATCGTGCGGTAAACATTCTCCTCGTTGCCCGGAATGGGATGCGAAGAAAGGACGATTGTATCGCCCTCACACACATCGAATAAACGATTGGTGCCGGTCGAAAGCCGCCCCAAAATCGAGGTTGGCTCGCCCTGCGAACCGGTGCACAGGATCACAACCTCGTTGGCCGGCATCGTCAATGCCTGCTCAACCGTGATCAACAAGTCATCCGCAATCTCCAAATAGCCCAACTTGCGCGCAATTTTGGCGTTATCAATCATGCTTGGCCCGGCAAAAGCCACCTTGCGGTGATAGCGCGCCGCCACGTTGGCCACCTGTTGCATGCGCGAGATCAGCGAGGCAAAACTCGCGATGATGATTCGCCCCTGCGCTTCCCGAAAGACATCATCAAAGGCCGCGTCCACCACCCGCTCCGAAGGCGTCCAACCGGCGCGCTCCGCATTGGTCGAATCCGCAAACAAAGCCAACACGCCGCGCCGGGAAAACTCGGCCAGTTTGGCATAATCGCTCGGCCAGTTATCCACCGGCGTATGGTCAAACTTGTAGTCGCCCGAATGGACAATCAGCCCGGCCGGTGTTTGAATGCCAAGCCCCACCCCATCCGGCACCGAGTGACAAACATGGAAGAACTCCACCTGGAACGGCCCAATCTGCCGCGTTTCGCCTGCCTGAACGGTGTTCAGCACCGCCCGCTGCATCAATCCATAGCGCGCCAGCTTGACCTCCAACAGGCCGCGCGTCAGCGGCGTTGCATAGATGGGCGCCTGCGTAATCTCCAACAAATGTTGGATCGAACCGGTATGATCTTCATGCCCATGCGTGATCACAATCCCGCACACCTGATCGGCATGTTGAGCCACATACGTCATATCGGGGATGATGTAATCAATCCCGACCATATCATTTTCTGGGAACATCAGACCGCTATCCACGATCAAAATTTGTCCCTCATATTCATACAACATCATATTGCGGCCCACTTCACTCAGGCCGCCCAACGGAATGACACGAATCACAGAACTCATTAGAAAACCTCAAAAAAAGGCGCTCACGCCAAAATTGTCTAAAAAACAAGTCTCCCGGCTTGCAAACAGGCCGGGAGTGCATTCTCAAACCAAGAAGACCAACGCACAGCCCGTCATCCAACACGGGGCATGCCTATTTTAACATACAATCAAGTGCTTGTCAAAAGACCCCCGCCTTCATGGTACAATCGGCAGCATGAGCAAACCCACCCATTTTCTTTCTCTCATCACCGTGTTGTTGCTAAGCCTGTTCTTTGGCATCGTCCTATCCGCCCAACTGCTCGGCGCCACCAACAGCTACACGCCAACGCTTGCCATCCTGCTCGGCCTGTTGTTGAGCGTTGCCGCGTTTGTCAGTCTCTTGCGCAGCAACATTCTTGGCTATGCGCAATCAACACTCGGTCGCCCAACCGCCACGCGCTTGCCCGCCTGGCTGCAAACCGCCCTCTTCTCCACCGCCCTGCTGCTGTTAACCCTGCTTGTTCTCCTGCCCCTGGCGCGCTGGCCATTTTCCCACATCAGCGAAACCCTGCACTGGGATGCAGGCATCTATCACCTGCCCAAAGCCGTCGAATTGTATCGCAGCGGCACCCTCTGGGATCTCTCCATCCCCTTCGGCGAATTCCCCAATGGCTATGAAGCCCTGCTCAGCTTCACCCTCTCCCTCAGCCACGCCGACTTGCTCTTCGGCAGCGTTCACGCCGCCATTGCCCTGCTCTTCTTCCTCTCGCTCTTTCTGCTCGCGCGCCGCCTGACCGACCTTCCCGAAGGTCTGCTCGCCCTACTGATCGTCGTGCTGATGATCAGCGGACGCGTCACCCTGGCCTACAACCCCTGGTGGATCTTTAGCGACCTGTTGTATACCATCGGCAAAAATGACTTGCTGGCCGGCACCCTCACGCTGCTTGCACTGTTCTTTGCCCCAATCGGCCGCGAATCCCCGCGCCCGGCCTATCACTGGCCTGCGCTTGCTCTGGTCACCTTCCTGGCGCTTTGCACCAAGCCCTATGCTGCCTATGCCCTTTTGCCCGTTTGGCTGCTCGTCTTCTGGCGCGAATCTCAGCATACCCGTCCAGCCCTGCCTTACAAGACGCTTCTCCTTGCCACGCTGATCGTCCTGCCCGGCATCTGGTGGGTAGTGCGCAACCTGATCGTCTTGGGTGTCATCTTCCCGCCCGAAGTGCTGGAAATGCAGCAATGGAGCATCCTCTCCAACCTGACCAACCCCTTCTTCTACAATTACCTGCCGCGCAATTTCGTCTTCGTTCTCATCATCAGCGGCTTGCTCCTGCTCATCGGCCTGCTGCGCAAGCGCCTGCCGCCATGGTTCGTCGCCACCCAATGGCTCTTGCTGCTGACCTTCATCGCCACTGCCGAAACTGCCTTCTTCCGCGACACGCAAAAACCAACCGTCATTGCCTGGCGTTTTGGCATTGCCTTGCTCAGCTTCACTTTTCTCTCGCTGCTCATCCTGCTTGAGCCGCTGCTGCTGCGCCTGATGCGCGCCCTGTTGCGCTGGCGCCCAACCGCTCCCCTGCTGGGCTTGCTGCTCGTTGGTCTCACCATCTTCTTGATTTGGAACGACCGCAGCCTGCTGCGGTACGTACCAGAAAATGGCATCGTCCTGCGCGATCAGTTCCGCGAACCGGTCGGGAAGAATGGCTATCACAGCGCCTATGACTACCTGCAAAAAAATATCCGCAACTCGGTCATCCAAGTCGAAAACGGCCTGGTCTATTACGCCTATGGCCCCGGCTACACCAATTCGCCCACCAAACTGCAATATCCCTGGGGCATGGCCGAGCGCGTGCCACAGCTCACCCCGCAATACTTCCTTGTCTTTGAGCGCCCCTGGATGGGCGGCGAAAGCGGCTACAGTCCAACGCTTGATACGCCCGAATGGGCACAGCGTTGGGAGCTGATTTACGAAGATGGCGAGGGCCGTCTCTATCGGCGGCGCTGAACGCTCAGGACAAAGGACGCCCGTATAGCTGTTCGCGGATCTGCCCCACCTGCCGACGCAGGCGGTCATCGCGTTCCAGCATATCCGCCACCTTATCACAGGCATACATCACCGTCGTGTGATCGCGCCCGCCCAACACCTCACCAATTTGTGGCAGCGATACACTCTCTTCCTCGCGCAACAAATACATCGCCACCTGTCTCGGCAATGCCACTTCGCGCGAGCGGTCCCGCCCTGTGATCTGCTCCATCGTCACCCCAAAGGCGCTTGCCACCACCGCAACCACCTGTCTCGGCTCCAGCGTGCGGCGTTGCGGCAGCAAATCGGCCAGGGCAATATCCACCAGCTCCAACGAAAGCGGCCGACCGCTCAAATCTGCATAGGCAAGCACACGCGTCAACGACCCTTCCAGTTCACGGATATTGGATTGCACCTGTCGCGCAATCGCTTCCAAAATCGAATCGGGCACCCGCCGCCCCGCGCGATCGGCCTTAGAACGTAGAATTGCAATGCGCGTCTCAAGATCCGGCGGCTGCATGTCTACAATTAGCCCCCATTCAAAGCGTGAGCGCAACCGTTCTTCCAGTGTCACCATCGCCTTGGGCGGACGGTCAGAGGTAATCACAATTTGCTTTTCCTGCCCATGCAGCGTGTTGAATGTGTGAAAGAACTCCTCTTGCGTCGATTCTTTCCCGGCGATGAATTGAATATCATCAATCAACAGCACATCAATGTTGCGATAGCGGTCGCGAAAAGAAACCGTGTTGTGCGTCCGAATGGCGTTGATCAAATCGTTGGTAAACTCCTCAGACGAAACATACAACACCTGCAAACCCTGTGCGTGAGTCATGTTGCCAATTGCATGAAGCAAATGCGTTTTCCCCAAACCAACCCCACCATACAAAAACAAGGGATTATAGGCTCGCGCCGGATTTTCAGCCACTGCAATGCACGCTGCATGAGCCAGGCGATTGCTGCTGCCAACCACAAATGTATCGAACACATAGCGCGCATTGAAAGGCGAACTGACAGGCGCTTGCCTGGTTAATGGCACTTCCTCCGCCTCCTCGGCAACCTCTGCACGCGCACACGTCTCCTCATCCTTATGCCACACCACAAAATTCACCACCTGTGGACTGCCCAAAAAACCAGAAAGCCTGCTGCTGATGGTACTTGCCAGGCGATTTTCCAACCAATCACGCGCATACGCGTTCTGTACGCCAATCGTAAACACCCCCTGCGCATAAGAGACCAACTCTGCGCAACGCACCCAGGTATCGAAGGCCGCTTTGGACATTTCGGTTTGCAATTGACCCAGCGTAGATTGCCAGGCTTGTTGTGCGTTCATAGGCAGCATCCTCTCCAGAAGAGCAGTTTTGTCGTGCACTGGTCATAAGCAAGTAGGGCAAGCAAACCCACTGCTTATCGCGCAGTGGGATCAACAAAAAAAACACAATAATAATTGCTCGATTTGAATCACTTGCCCTGCCGCCCTCAACCAACTTTGTACCTGGATTCTAGCAGAAATTTCAGCTTCCGACAAGTCGCTGAGCATACGCCAGTCTAAAAATTCCCCAAATTTTAAGCCCGCCAATCTTAAGAAAAAGCCTTGCCTTCACGCCAAGGTTTTTTTAAGTTTTACTACACGCCCCCAACTAGCAGCACCATTGAAGTACCGCACCCCCATATATGGCGTTTCAAACAGAACTAAAGGGCCAACTTCCAAATATAGCGACTCGAATCCCAAAAATTCTCATGTTCTTCCAGGGCCATAAGCCAAGATTCAAATCCTGAAAACTGCATCAACGCATCTTGCCACTATTTTAATCCGACAACATTTGTCGCGCCACCCGACGGGCAATTTGCACCGCAAAATTCGTCCCTCGATCCCACGGGTACACCTGACTCATGCTGGCAAAATACAACCCATCCAAGGGCGTTTTCGTTTCAGGGATATTGGCAGAATGCCCCACCAACGGCACGGGCTGCGCATAAGTCGTGCGGAACAACCAGCTCTTGCGCACCCAATCCGGACGAAAGTCCGGGTTGATGCGCGCCAACGCCGGCAAAATGCGTTCCAACAGCTCTTCCTGAGTCAGACGAAAGTTTTCGTGCGATGTATCCAAATAATCACCGCAATACACAATCCGATCGCCACCAAAATATTCTGGCGACAGGAAATTGGTGTGCTCAACCAATGCCAAAAACGGATACCCGGCCCGTTTGGGCAAGTTAAACCAATAATATCCCTGCGTTGATAGCTGATGTCGCAAGGCCAACACCATCACCACCGCCCCCATGCTCTTCAGGCGCAGCAAGCCGCTTAAATAAGCCTCCGGCAATTCTGGCGCCATCTTCGCCAAAGCCGCCGGAGAAACCGTCACCAGACAGCGATCAAAATGTTCCACCTCACCATCCGGCAGGGTCACATCCAGGCCAGCCTGCGCACCCTTGCGAATCCCCTGCACCGCCGTCGCAAGCCGAATCGTCACCCCGCGCCGCTGTAACTCCTGCGCAAACCGATCCGAAAATGCCTGAAAGCCCCCCACAAACGTCCCCAAGCGCGTTGTGCGTGCCTTGATGCGCGCCCAAAACCAGGCCATGTTCACATCCTGATAATGCGGGCCAAACTTCCCTTGCAACATCGGCTCAAACATCATCCCATACACGCGCTCGCCATACGCCTTGCGCAACCATTCATCCGCCGTCACACGCTCCAACGGCTTCCAGCTTGCCAGGTAACGTAAATAAATCGTCACAAAGCCAAACCGCGCCATATCCAACAGGCCAAAGCCCGGAAAAGTCAACGCCGCCAGGGGCGAATCGAGCGGGTAAAAACGATCTTGATAATACACCACCGTCTTCGGGCGCGGAAAAATCACCTCGCTGCGCCATCCCAGCTCATCAATCAGCCCCAGCATATCCGCGTCACTACCAAACCAGTGATGATAAAACTTTTCCACCGACCATTGCCAGTTTGGCTCTTTAAAACCTGCCGCCAGCCCACCGACCGCATCTGCAGCCTCATAGATTGTCACCGTGTGACCAGCACGCACAAAATCCCATGCTGCTGCCATCCCCCCAATCCCTGCTCCAACGATTGCAATGCGCATAAAACTCCCTTTCTCTTGTTAACCAGGCTTACGGCACAGCCGCTTCATCCGCCGCATCGCCACGTAAATTCTCCAGGCTCTTTCCCCAACGCAAAGGCTGCCGCAAATAAAAATAGACGCCAACCAACGTGATTGGGAACCAAAGCGCCGCATGAAGCACCAAAGTATAACCGGCTGCCACCGCCTGCGGCACTCCATAGGCCCCCAACAAGGCAATCCCAGGAGCATCAAACGTCCCCACATAGCCCGGTGCAGAAGGCAGCGTCGTTGTCAGATTCACAATCCCATTCATCAACATCAAAGCAAAGAAGCTGACCTCGAATGGGAACGCGTGCATCACAAACCAATATTTGGCCGTTTCCAGCAGCCAAATGACAACCGTTGTCACAAAGATCATCAGCACATCGGCCGGTGATCGCAGTGATTCCAAACCGGTCAAAAAGCGCAGCGCAAAACCGCGCACCTTTTCGCGCACCCGCACCGGCAGCAGATGATCCACCCCCCAATTGACCAACCGCTCTGAAACCCGCGGGAACATCGCCGCCAACAAAAACACCAGCAGCGCGCCCAAGAACACTGCCGTGCCGCCAATCGCCACATCGCGGATATTCAGATTGCCCAGCACCCCGGCGCTATCCGTCAGCTTTGCCAATTCGCCCAAATTGACGAAAACAAACGCCAACATCACCACGCCATCGAAGATGCGCTCAACAATCACCGTTGCCAGCGAAGCCGAAATCGGCACCCCCTCACGCTGCTTCAACACCGCCGCCCGTAACAACTCGCCCGCCCGCGCCGGATAGATGTTGTTGCCCATATACCCAATCGTCACAATTGGGAACATCACCCGGGTTGGAATTTTCTTCAACGGACGCAACATATAATGCCAGCGCCAGGCACGCGCCCACACGCCGACAAAATAGACCAATACGCCTGGAATTAACCAGACGTATTGAGCTGCTCTAAGTGCCTGCCAAAACTCATCCAAATGCAAGCCACGCAGCGCCAGCGCCAAACATACGACGCTGATCAACACACCGACCCAAAACTGCCAGCGTTTTAACATACCTCTATTGTACCCGTCCGGGCCAGGGCGTCAATCCCCCAGAGAATAACGACTTTCAAC
>JAIWNK010000014.1 GCA_020216845.1 Anaerolinea sp.
ACACGGCTGCCAACTCGACCCAAGCCAAACTTCATCCGCCCGAGTTTTGTATTGCTGCCATTCCGTTGCATGAGACAGCAACAATTGTCTTGCCCGCAAGTCTGAAAAATGAAGACTCTGCCAGGGCTTCTGCTGCTGTTCCTCTTGCTGCTTTGTCCAACAAGCCAGAGTCGCCCCCAAGGCATCCCGCACATCCGGCTGCGTTGCCTGCTGATAAGCCTCATAGACTGCCGGCACTGCATCACTTGAAAGCGTCGTCAGATACGAACGGTCCAACTCCTCCCCCGCATAGGCGCGGGCGATATTCTGCCGGGCAATGAACCCATCCACATTCAACACGCCAAACGTCAGCCCAAAAGCCAAAACAGCCAACACCATGGCCAGTGCAAACCGCCCACGCCGACCGCTCAGCTCCAGCCCCAGCGTCACCAGCAAGAACAACCCCAGCCAGGGGATGAAAATATGCGTCTGCGTGCGCAAACGGGTGAAGCCATACGCTGCCTCATACAACCCAAGGCGCTGCCAGGCCGAAACCAACATCACCATCACCAACGCGAACAACATCGTCACCAACACGCGAAACACCGTTTTTTGCGTTGCCGAACGTTGATTTGAAATCGCTGCCAACGTCCAATAAATCGCCAGACTGATCAGTGCGACGATCACCAACTCATTGAAGCCACGCACAGCATACTCGGAATAGGTGTAGCCCAAGTCGCTGATATTGGCATTGCCGCCAAAAAAGTATTCAAACTGCACCGCCACAAACGATGCAAACAACAAATTGATGCACGCCAGAGCTGTTGCACTCACCGCCATTGGCATAAATGAGCCAAACAAAGGTTGATTTGCATCCGGACGCTTCTCCATCGTGTGCGGATGCACAGCGTGCAGCAGCACCCCAATCAGCCCATAGGCCAGAATCAACACATAGAAAAAGCGAAACAGATACTCAGCGATATTTTCAAGATCGAAGGCTTCAAAAAACGCCTTCAGTCGGTCGCTAAAAATCGGGTCAGCACTGGAAAGCAAAACCACCAACACCGCCAAGACCGGTGTCACCAACACAATGCCCAACAGTGCCCAGCCAAGTTGTTTCAACACCTCCCGCCACGGCAAAACAGCTTCCTCTTTCTCTTGCACCGGTCGGCGAAAGACTTCCGGCATGCGCGACAAGGCTGCGCCCAAAAGATTGAAGCCCATCTGCACCCAATCCCCTATGCGATAAAACCAGGCATTGCCTGTGCGCAAGGTTCCAACCAACGCAGTCAAACAGAACAAAGCCAGCGTCACCCCCAAAAACATGGTAAACGCCTGTTTGCGAAAGCACACCATCAAGGCAAACACAAGCGCCAAAATCACCCAAATCACACTACTGCGCGCCACCTGCACCTTCTCAATGCGCAACAACGCCAGCAACACCACCAGTGCCAGCACAACCCACACCAGGAATGAAATCCCGATTGCCTTTTGCCAGAACAGTAAGTCCACCGCCCAGGCCACAAACATCCCCCCCAGCACAAACCAGACATATTTCTTAGACATGTTTACACTCCTTCATTGCTCTGAAAATTGGAGGTCGTCCAGCAACGTGACTGAACCCCGTCCAAAATCTTATGAGCGCTCAGCTGCCAAAACCTATCCGATACGCAAATGGCTCTTCCTGCAGCTTCAAAACCTATCAAATCCTATCACATCGGTTGATGATTAACTGATTGGCCACACATTGGAAGGTTTGCGCGGGAAAAGTGCGGTCAACAATGCACGTCCGCGCTCGTTCGTCCAACAATCTGCAAAGGCATTGCGCAGCTCATCCAAGCTGCGGTAGCCAAATAACAATTGCAAAAAGCTCAGCCCTGGAAAAGCCGCATCCACTGCCTGCCAACGCTCCAATTCATACGCCTCACAGGCAGTCAATCGCCCAGCTTCGAACGTCAAATGCAAGCCAGTGCGATAAAAACCGACTTTAAATTCGCCACTCACCCCAGCATATAGCGATTGCGCCAGCCGCACCTCAAGCGCCGGGGCAATCAACCGCAGAAAACCAGCCAGGTCTGAGAGACGCACATACCAGGCATAGGGCTTTTTCACCACGGGCAACCAGCGCTCCGCCACTTGATAAGCCGGGTGTTCTTCCCCCAAAGCAAGCTCCACACCCAGGCAAGGCTTTCCATCTTGCGCAGCAATTTCGTTCCCTTTTTGCAACAAATAGCGCAGCACACAAGGCAACGCATCATACCAGGAAACCCCTTCCATCAGTTCCAAAACCGTTGCCGCCAGCACATTTGAGGGTCGCACGTAGGGTTCATGAGCAAAAAAACCAACCGGCTGACCCGACGCATGGGTCAGCACCATCAACACTTTCCGATTCACATTCAGTTCACATGCACCATCCAGCTCATAACGCCACTCCGCCGGGCTGCGCACGCAATGCACCACCCCGCGCCGCCCGCCCAATCTTTCGCAATCGGCAATCCATGGCAAATCATCCACCTGCGCCGGACGCACCGTATAGCCCTGTGCCTGAGTCGGCAGCTGCGCCGCAAAACCTCGCCGCTCCCCGCCCAAATTCAAAAGCATCTCATAGCCAAACTGCCGATAATAGTATGGAATGCCCGTAATGGCCTGCACCCATTCGCCGCGCGAGCGGCTTAATTGATGAAGCACCTCAAACTGCGCCCGTATCAATCCGCGCCGGCGATACGCCGGCTCTGTTCCCACCAATTCAGGGCGACCAACCCCAAACGGAACACCTTCATAATCCCAGGTCTGCGAAATCAAGCAGGCAGCCGAAACAATCCGCCCCGACGCCTGCTCAACCACCACCGTAAAATCTTCAGCGCCAAAGCGCGGATGCCCACCTCCCATCAAATCGCGCGTCCAGGCCGCCAGGCGCGGTTGCGGATCCCGCACATCTTCATCATCATCCATGGAATGAATCCGTTGATTGAACGCCGCCAGTTCTTCCATATCTTCCGCCCGGCTGCGCCGCAGCAGCAAACCATTCCCCAAATCTTGTTCTAACCCATGCAAAACTGACATTGCCTACTCCCTTTACCCAAAAATCAACCGGCTTGGTTTGCAACCAAGCCGGTGAATACAATCATTTGCTTTCAGTTGTCGGTGATGCTGCCGGTTTCGGCGTAGGTTCTGCCGTTTTGCTCCCACCCCCGTCATTCGCTTCCGTCGCAGCAGTGTTCGTCTTTTCCTCCGCATGAGTCGAGGAGCGGCTCGCTCCAGAAGGCGAACGGTGATCCGTGGCATAAAACCCCGACCCCTTGAACACAATGCTCACCGGAGTAAAAACCTTTCGCAACGTTTCTTTGCCACACTTCGGACAAACCGTCAATAACGGGTCTGAAAAACGTTGCGTATGATCAAATTCTGTTCCACAAGAATCACACCGATAGGTATAAACGGGCATTCCAATCACCTCGTCGAAAAATCTTTTTCAATCTTGCAATTTTACGCCCATTACGCCATCTTGGCAAGGTCATTTTTTCTGCCACAAACGGCATCAACCTTACGCAGGTTCGTAGTATACTTAATACAAAACCTCATACGGAGCAAACACCATGAAATTACTCATTGCTGTAGACATGGAAGGCATTACCGGCGTCGTGGATTGGAATCATGTCACCCCAACCCATGCCGAATATCAACGATTTCGCCGCCTGATGACTGCCGATGTAAACGCCGCCATTGCAGGTGCAGCCGAAGCAGGTGTAACCGACATTCAGGTGAGCGATGGACACTGGAACAGTGGCAACATCCTGATCGAAGAACTGGACTCGCGTGCCCTTTTGAACACCGGCACACCTTCCCCCTACTCCATGGTACAAGGCGTGCAACATGGTGTAGATGCTGTCTTTTTCATCGGTTACCATGCCCGCATCGGCACTCCCAACGCCATTCTGGATCATACCTGGTCTGCCTCGCGCGTTGCCAACCTATGGCTCAATGGACGCCTTGTCGGTGAAACCGGCCTCAACGCCGCCGTCTGCGGCGCCTTTGGCGCGCCCGTTCTGCTCGTTTCAGGCGATCAGGCCGTCGCCGCCGAAGCCCAAGAATGGATCCCCGGCATTGAAACCGCTGTCGTCAAACAGGCCTGCGGACGTTTTGCCGCCCAATGCCTGCCGCCCGCCGAATCGCAACAGCTCATTCGTAACACTGCGCGGCGCGCCATCGAACGCTTCCAGGCCGGGAACTCACCCGACCCGCTGACCTTTGCCCCCGTCACCCTGCGCGTCGAATTCCACTACACGCAAATGGCCGACATGGCCTCGCTTATGCCCGGCGCCACCCGCCTGGATGGACGTACAATTGAGTTCCAAGCCAACGATGCACCCGCTGCTCTGTGCAGCTTTCGCACCGCCGTTTCACTCGCCAATCTCTAATACAGGGAGAAGCCCATGGAAAAAGTAACCGCCTTGATTCTAAGACCGGCCAAAGGCCAAAAAGTAGAGATTCTCATCTTTCGCCATCCCACCGCCGGCTTGCAAATTCCAGCAGGCACGGTCAACATCGGCGAAGCCCCCGAAGCAGCTGTATTGCGCGAGGTCGAAGAAGAAACCGGGCTAACCGAGGTGCGCATTGTCCGCAAATTGGGCGTTGAAAAAATTGAGCTACCCGCCGATCAAGCCGTCTTGAAAGAATCCCTCCACCCTTACATGGAGCCCTCCCCCTCTGCCACCCAACTCGACATCGAACTTGGCCGCGGCTGGGTCGTCAACATTGGCGAGCGCAAAGGCCGTTTTACCCAGATCACCTACACCGAAACCAAACACACCGGCAAAAAACAGCTCAGCACCGCCACCGGTTGGGTTCCAACCGCAATGCTCGACACCAAAATGACGCGCCACTTCTACTGGTTGCAGCCGCGCAGTGAAACACCCCCGCGCTGGCAATGGTCTTCTGACCTTGGCTACGTATTTGATCTACGCTGGACGCCACTTTCTCCGGCACCCAACCTGATCGAACACCAACGCCCCTGGCTCAAATGGGTCACCAACATCTCCTGGCTCGATACCCTTTCTTGAACCGCCGCATTTCACCTTGCTAACCTGGCCGCCTTTTGATCAATCCACGCTGCGCCTGGCGCTGACTGCTTTGGTCACACTCTTCTTGCCCGGTCTGGCCTGGACAGCCTGGCGCCCTGCCAACGACCGCCGCGATGCGCTTGAACGCCTGGCTGACGCAGCCGCACTCAGCCTTGCCATCACGGCCCTGCTGGCGCTGCTCTTCTTCTTGTTCAACATTCCTTTCCAAACCGGGCTCTTGCGCAGCCTCTACCTCATTTTTTTGCTGCTTGGCGGGTTCGGCCTGGTGCGTCGCATCCTCTTGCATCGCCACCGCATTCAGTTTTCCATCACCGCCATCGCCTGGACAAGCCTTGGCCTTCTCGCCCTGCTCAGCGTGCTCATCTGGCGCATGTATCAAGCGCGCTCACTGCTTTTGCCCGCCTGGGTCGATTCGGTTCATCACACCCTCATCATCCAAAAATTCCTTACCTCTGCCGGTCTGCCCGATACCCTCGCCCCAGAATTACCTTTCCACTTTTCCTATCACTACGGTTCACACGCCCTAATCGCCCTGTTTTGCGCCCTAAGCGACATGGAACCCGCCCAAGCCTTACTCTGGTTGGGGCAATGGATCAACACCCTACTGGCGCTCACCACCTATCGCCTTGGACGTGCCTTCCGCCTGCCGCGCCCTGCTGCCATTTTGGCCCTGCTGCTGGTTGGGTTTGCCTTCCAAATGCCTGCTTATTACCTTTCCTGGGGAAGAGTGCCCCTCCCAGCCGGATTAATCTTGCTTGGCTCTGCCCAAGCTGCCGCCCTGACCCTTAACCAACAACGCCTGCCCCGCCCCGCCTGGCTACGCCTGACACTGCTCACAGCGGGAAGCCTGCTCACCCACTACCTCACCTCGCTGCTCCTGGCCCTCTTCCTGGCCGCCCTGTTCCTCGGACGCCTGCTACAAGCCCTACTTCAGCGTAAAACGGCTCACGCTTTAATCCAACGCGCCTTGCTGCTTGTCAGCGCAGGCGCAGGCGGATTGCTTTTGGCCTTGCCATGGTTAATGCGCACCTGGACATATGTTCAAGGTCAAAGTTCGCTCAAGTTCACCTCACCACTCAGCGGCAGCGACGCTGGTTACCTGGCTTACCTTGGCTACTTACTCGGCCCCACCCATGCACACGCCTTACACTTTGCTGCCCTGGCAGGCTTGCTGCTTGCCGCTCTGCAACACCGCACCCGCCCACTGGCATTGTGGAGCGTCAGTTGGCTGCTGCTTGGCCTACCCTGGGGATTACGTCTGCCTGTCTTCCGCCCTGACCTCATGGTGATCATGGCTTTCCTGCCAGCTGCGTTGCTCAACGCCAACATGCTACAAACCATCACCTCCTGGCTGGGCCAACGCTTGCGTCCTTGGTTCGGCACGGCTCTCTTCTGGATTCTGGCCCTCACGCTCACCCTATGGGGCGCACAAAAGACAGCCAACATTCTCAATCCAGCCACCATTCTTGCAGATGCCAATGACCTGCAAGCCCTCAACTGGATTCAAGCCAACACCCCTGCCCAAGCGCGCTTTTTGATCAATGCGACTCCCTGGCAAGGTGTCTATCGCGGCATGGACGGCGGATATTGGATTACGCCCCTCACCGGGCGCTGGAGCGTCATTCCTCCCGCGCTGTATAACATGGATAGCCCCGAAAATGTTGCTGCAATTCAACAGCGCGCCGCCACCGTTGCCGGGTTGACCACCTGCGACAGCACCTTTTGGCAGATTATCGCCGAGAATCAAATTACCTACATTTACACCAAACAAGCCATTGGCAGCCTGCAAGCGCAGGGCCTCAAAGACTGCCCCAACCTATTGCTTGTCTATCAAAAACAAACCATCTCCATTTACGAGGTCTTAGACAATCCGCCATAAAAAGCGCACAAATCATTCACCGGGCAGATAGAGCAAAGCGGCTTACGCGCCGTACATACCTCCCGACCCAGGCGAATCAAATTTAAGTGCGCTGGCCCATAGCTCTCTGGGGCGAACAGCCCCGCAAGATGCGCATGCGCCTGCTCCACCGTCATTTCTGGCGGGCGAAGCCCCAAGCGCCCACTGACGCGGTAAATATGGGTATCCACCGGAAAATCCGGTTTTCCCAGCGAAAACAACAACACAATCGCCGCCGTCTTAGGCCCCACCCCCTGGAAGCGCATCAACCACGCCCGTGCCGCTTCAACCGTCATATCTTGCAGCAACGACAAATCAAGCCGCCCCACCTCGTCGGTAATTTGTCGCAACACCGCTTGAATGCGCGGCCCTTTTTGATTGGCCAAACCAGCCGGGCGGATTGCCTCAATCACCTGTTCCACGTTTGCATCTCGCACAGCTTCCCAACTTTCAAAAGCCTGTCGCAGTCTTTCAAAAGCGATATCACGGTTACGGTCGTTCGTATTCTGCGACAAGATGGTCGAAACCAACTCATCCAAAGCCGGCAAGGGCATACGCCATGTCGGCAAACCATACACCGCACACAGCCGCGCATAAATTTGGGCAGCCTGCTGCTGCAACACCAACTGCGTCATCTCACAAATTCAACCGCAGCTCAAACACTGGCCGATGTTGTCCAACCGCAAACTTGCGCCAATTGCGCACCGGACGTGCCGCCAAAAAGTCCATTGCTGCCACGTCCTCCTCTCCAATTGCACCAATCTGCCGCAGCAATTCAATCGCCACAATCGTGCGCGCCCGCTGCCCCTGATCACCATCCGCAATTTTAAATGCAATCCCCAATGCTGGGCTGCCGGGCCCCAATGCCCCTGGCATCAAACCAATTCCCTGATACCCCTCCGCTCCTGCTTTTGCCACAATCCGTCCTGCACCACGTTGCATCACAAGCGTATCAAAACGTTCCGGCCCAGCCACCATATCAGGATGTTGCGTCATTGCCCGCACGATCTTTCGGCAAGCCGCCGCCCTGCCATCCGCCAGGCCAATCGGGTCGCACAAACGCGCATAAGCCAAAGCCACATTGCGCAAAGGCGCCGCAAACACCGGCGCAGAACAGCCATCCATACCAATAGCCAACTTCTCCACCGGATAATCACACATCTCCGCAAAAGTGCGAAAAATTGTCTGTTGGACAGGATGCTGCGGATTGATGTAATCCTCCGTCGGCAACCCACGCAACTGACACTGTGCCAACATGCCACTATGCTTGCCGGAACAATTGTTACGGTTTGGGGTCGGCACTTCACCCGTGCGCATCATCTCCCGTGCGCGCGGTTCATAATAAGGATAATGCGCCCCACACAACAATTGGTTTTCCGTAACACCGATCTTTTTCTGAATGCTGGCAGCTACCTGCACATGATCGTCTGTACCGGAATGCGAAGCGCACGTCAAGGCCAGTTCGCGTTCGGTCAACCCAAAATGCTCCACCCCGCCCATTTCCACCAATGGCAAAGTCTGAAAGGGCTTGGCCGAAGAACGCGGATACATAAACAAATCCGCATCCCCAACACTCGCAACCAACCTTCCGGTTGCATCCACAACCGCAATCGAACCAAAATGCAGCGATTCAACCACATCGCCACGCGTTACCTCAAGCAAAGGAACATGCAATGGATACGTCATTTTTCCTCTTTTCTCAATCTCTCATCAGATCTGTGCTACTCTTCGACTTCCACACTCGAAGGGCGATACTTCCGCAAGTAATATTGATACAAGCCCCACCGCAAGCGATTGCGAAACAGTTGTTCACGTCCATTAACAGGCTCAAAATCTTGCAGCAACTGATCGGCAAGCTCCATTACCATCCCCGCCGCTTCCTTTTGCTCAGCGAATTCCGCCACCATCTTCCGCACTTTTTGCAGCCACGACAATTGTGCCTGCACCTGCGAGCGAGCAATCAACCCCCCGCGTCCACTGACCAACAACATGCTTTGATAAGGCTCTGCCAGCAGCTGCTCCAAAAGCTCCATCCAAGCCGAAAGATCCGCATTCGCCAAAAACGGCGGCTGCCCAAGCACTACGGCATCTCCAACAAACACAACCCCCGCTTCAGGCAACGAAGCCCAAATCGCACCACTCGAAGGCCCCGGGCGATGTTCTAATAGCATGGAACCTTCGCCCCCATCGCCATGAATCTGCATGTGCTGATTAAATGTAATATCCGGCGGTGCCCAACGAATGCTCCCCAAACTGGCATACGATTCCCATTCCGCACCGGTTTCAGCATTCTGAGCCTTGAACATTGCCGAGCGAGTGCGAAACACCTGTGCCATGTTCTCGTGCCCAATCACGGTGCATTCCATTGCCCGCGCCCCCAACGTCCGATCATGATGCGCATCCAAATTGACCAGCAAACGCTCCCCGCTGCCCATCAAATTAGAAAGAGCTGCCCGCCACGAGCGCACATCCTCTGTCCGAAACGGCGCATCCAACAAGGTCATCCCACGCGCAGACACAACCGCCCCCACCGTCACCCCCGGATATCCGGTCTCGATAAATACATTTGCTGCAACTTCTTGCATAATAAAAGAATTCCTCAGCTCAAATCAGATTGATGGTCACTCGCTGTCACAGAAGACTGCAACACAACCGGCAAGTCAAAGCAAAAACGACTGCCTCCGCCGGGGTCACCATCCACCCAAATTTTACCACCATGTGCATGAACTGCCAGACGGCAAAACGCCAAACCAAGTCCAAGCCCCTTGCTTGCCCGTGTACCCGGCAATCGCACAAACTTCTCAAAGATCATCTCGCGCGCTTCCACCGGAATGCCCGGCCCCTGATCAATCACACAAAACCGAATCCCGACCTCATCCGTCTCAGCAGAAATGCCAATTTGACTGCCACTTGGGCTATACTTCGCCGCATTTTCAAGCAAGTTAATCAACACCCGCCGGATCATATCAGCATCAATCATCAACTCAGGCAAATCATCCCGCACCGAGCACACAACCTCTTGATGCTTATTTTCCAGGTATGGCTTCACTGCCTCCACCGCCTCGCGCGCCAAAGCAGAGGGCAAAACCGAATTCTGACAGGTAATTGCCTGACCGGCTTCCAAACGGTTGATATCCAACAAAGAATTAATCAAGCGTTGCAAACGCTCGGTCGAACGGCGGGCAATATCAAAAACCGAAGACAGCGCCGCATCTTGCTCCAACGGCAACATGCCACTCAGCACATCCAACCCGGAAACGATATTCGCAAGCGGCGAACGCAAATCATGATAAATCATCGCCGCCAAATCATCGCGCATCCGATCCAACTCCTTGCGTTCCGAAATATCCCGCAAAATCCATTGCAAGGCTTCTGAACCGCTATACTCAATTTGACGAACATACACCTCAATCGGACGTTCCAGCTCACCCTGATGCAGCACTGTCTCATAATTCACCTGTCGTCCGCCCAACAGGCCAACAAAATGTTGCCCCAACCGATCCCAACGCATCTCAAATAGCTCCATAATCGGCTGATCCAACAACTGCTCATGCGAACGAACCGTATAACGCTCCGCCTGACGATTTGCATCCAAAATCACCCCTTGCCAAGAAGTAATCAGAATTGGATCCATACTATCTTCAAACAATTCCTGATAGCGCCGATGTGCCACTTGTAGTGAAGCATATAACTGCGCATTGCGAATCGCAATCCCAGCAATATCGGAAATACCTCCCACCAATGCCATATGCTCTTCCGTAAAAAAGCCCGGCACGGGATGGACGATTGTCAAAATTCCCACCAACTGTTGACTGGCAAACAAGGGCGCACAGATGGCCGATTTTGGCCCCGACTGATCTGCCTCGTCATCGGGGCGGCGCAGCCAACGCGCATCGCAACTCGTATCCGCAATCCACACAGGCTCGCGCGTGCGCATCACCCACCCTGCCAAACCAGAAGACAAAACCTCTTGCAAGCGAACAAACACATAAGGCTGCGGTGCATCACCATATACAATCGCCGCATCCACCGGCTGCCCGTTCTCATCCACCACAATCAAACTAGCTCGCTCAGCATTGACACTATCCACCGACAGGCGCAGCACGCGCGTCAACACCGTACGTAGGTCAAGAGTCGTAGCCAACTCACGACTAATGCGCAACAACAGACCCAGGGAAGCCCGTGTTTGATCGTTTTCCATCCCAACCCCTTTCTTACCAGCTTGATTTGAAAACACTTACCTTTATAGCTTACCAAAAAACAAGCGTTTCGGATAGGGTCTTTTCGTAATTTCTACCCCAAACATTCCTAAAACTTCAACTCATCCAGTATAATGAAGACATACCCTCTGCCTTCAGGAGATTTTTCCATGTCTAAGAAAAAGAAGAATACCTCCACCCAGCACCTCAGCAAAAAACCAGCACCCGCAAAAGCTTCGTTCAAGCTTAGCGAAGATTGGTTATCGCTGCTGATTGCTTTTGTCATTTTTTTACTTTCCGCCATTGGCGTATTGGGCAAGAACGGCATTAACATCACCTTTTAGGAGTCGAACATGCGCAAATTCACCCTCCCCCGCTGGGCACAAATCCTACTTGGTCTGTTATTGACCCTCCTGCTTGGCCTGTTGGCCTGGTGGATCACCGGAAAAGTTTACAAAACCAACCTGCCGCTCGGCATTCCTGGCAAAGTGTTGGAATATCCGCTATGGGCAGCCCTGGCCGGGCTGCTTGGCAATGCCCTCTTGCGTCTCACACGTCAGCACGAGACCCTGCGCGCTGGCATTCGCACCGAGCTCTTCCTTAAAGTCGGGCTCATCTTGCTTGGCGCCGGCATCAACATCAAGCTACTTGCCACAGCTGCCGCCGGTGCCATCTTACAAGCTGCCGTCATGATTAGCAGTGTCTTTTTCTTCAGCTGGTGGCTGGCCGGCAAATTCAAACTCGATGAGCGTCTGCGCGCCGTCATGTCCACAGCAGTTTCTGTGTGCGGTGTCTCTGCTGCCATTGCCGCGGCTGGCTCCGTTTCAGCAAAAAAAGAACAAGTTACCTATGTCACAACCCTGGTCATCCTGGTTGCTCTGCCCATGATGGTGCTCATGCCCATCCTGGCCAACACCTTGGGATTAAGCGAAACGGTTGCCGGGGCCTGGTTTGGCGGCAACATTGATACCACTGCCGCCGTCATTGGCGCCGGCACCATTTACGGCGAAACAGCTCAGCAAATTGCTGGCATCATCAAAAACACCCAAAACGCCGCTATTGGCCTGGTTGCTTTTCTGCTCGCAATCTATTTTGCCAGTCGCGACCCTGCTAGCAAAGGCCGTCCGTCGGCGCGCCTCGTCTGGCAACGTTTTCCAAAATTCGTACTTGGCTTTGTCCTTGCCTCCATCCTCTATGCCCTTGGCTGGATTGATGGTGGAAAGGGCACTGTCATTGCCGCCATCAAAGATTGGGCTTTCACCCTGGCATTCGTTTCCATGGGGCTTGAACTCTCCATCACCCAAATGCGTCAGATGGGCTGGAAACCGGTCATCGTCTTCGCCCTTGTCACCATCTTCAACACATTGCTGGCCCTAGGCGTTTCTTACGTCATTTTCACATACCTGCTGCCGCTCTAACATCATTCCCATCCAGATCAACACAAGGTGCCTTACGGCACCTTGTGTCATTTAAAAAACATCCTATGCGTCCAAGCTTGCAAAACTGTTAATAGATTGGATGGCACAAGTTATCATTCTCATATAAAATTGAAGAGGTATTAATAGAGTGCAGCATAGCATAAAAATGCTTGACAAACAGCCTCTATTTTGCTACCATTATTTTGTTACATCGTTTATACAAGACGCTACCACCCGCCGACCACCTGTTTTGAAAAAAGGTATCCCCCCGTATGACTCCTACAGAAAAAACCAAAGAACAACTGCTCGCCGAGCTGGAACAGACTCAACAGCGTCTTAGCGAAACGGAAGCAAAACTACACCGCCTCTCGTA
>JAIWNK010000002.1 GCA_020216845.1 Anaerolinea sp.
CCAGGACATCAAACATGGGGCGGAAGTTTTGTAGCCAGATGACGCGAGCGACTTTTTCGGGGACAACGAGTTCACGGCCAACTTGCAGGTCGTAGGTGATGGCCCAGGAGCGGTTGTGGTGTGCACCAACGTCGCAGGTCATGTAGGCCAAAAGCATCGCTGTGGCGTTGTGTGTGGCGTAGGCTGATTGTTCCATGCCTTTGACGTGAATGGCAAATTTTTCGCTGCCGCGACCGATTTTAGCAGCCGCGCGCTTGACGCCCTGAGATAATAGTTCTCCCAACCCTTGGCGGGTAGCAATTTGACGGATGAGGGTGAAGACAGCTTGTTCGTTGCCAAACTTTAGTTCCAGGCCATTGGTGTCTTCAGGGGTGAGAAGGCCTTTTTCATAGCATTCCATTGCCCAAGCAATGCAGCCGCCAGCGCTGATGGTGTCTATGCCGAGATCATCGCAGAGGTAGTTGGCGCGGGCAACATCTTCGATGTTGCTTAAGCCGACGTTAGAGCCCAACATGCCAATGGTTTCATATTCTGGGCCTTCCACACGAGTGTCGTAGCTGCGGGCGTGACTGTATTTGCCGCATGGTGACGGGCAACCAAAGCAACCTTTGTCGGTAATGACGATGCGTTCGCGCATGACAGGGCCATAGAGTCCTGGGCCACCTTCAAAGGAGCCGGCGCTGAAGTTGCGGGTTGGCAATGCGCCGACTTCATCGCACCAGCTGGTGACAATGGTTGTGCCATAGTTTTGCCAGGGCTTAAGGCCTTCCGACTCTTTGCAGGCTTTGAACAGTGCCATGCCTGCTTGGCGATAGGCAGCAATATCAGCAACCGGGACGCTTTTGGTGCCATGCACAACGATGGCTTTGACGCGCTTGGCACCCATGACGGTACCAACACCGCCGCGTCCGGCCTGTCGGCCATAATCGTGATTGATGCTGGCGTAGGGAACAAGATTCTCGCCGCCTGGGCCAATGACAGCAACCTGGAATTCTTCGCCGAAGCGATCTTTCAATTCTTTTTCGACATCAATGGTGCCGCGGCCCCAAAATTCACGGGCGTCTCGTAATTCGGCTTTGTCGTCTTCAATATAAAGATAAACAGGGTGATCGCTGATGCCTTCAAGGATGATGCTATCTAGTCCAGCGTATTTGATTTCAGCAGTCAGTAATCCTCCCATGGAGGCGCTGGCATAACCGCCTGTAAGGGGGGATTTTGTGGTGAAATCGCATTTTCCAGCACCAGGAATGAGCAGACCAGACAAGGGACCGGTGGAAATGATCAGTTTGTTTTCGGGGCCAAGCGGATCAGCGTGGGCTGGGACTTCCGTGAACAGAAAATAAGCGCCAAAACCGCGCCCACCGATGAAGTCGCGAGCTACATTTTCGGGCGTGGGCTGTCGTGTGATTTTGCCCGTCGTGAGATTGACACGTAAAATACTTCCGCCATAACCGTTCATGAAAGACCTCCTTATTGGGCTGAGACAGTTTCTTCGTCTGCAATCCAAAGCGCGTCGGTGCCGCAAACTTGGACACAGTCACCGCACAGATTGCATTTCCACGATGTTTGGGCAAGCTCGGCGCGCACAAACATGACTTCTTCCGGGCAAACAGATACGCAGGCCTCGCACAAGTCACACTCATCAAAGTCTACATAGTAAGCACCTTTCGCGTCTTTTTTGATGGCACCTGTTGGGCAAACAGCAGCACATTCGCCACATTGGGTGCAGACTTTGATATCGTATGTTCCCGGATCGGGAAATTTGGCTATGATGCGCAGGGCTGCCATTTTGGGGTTGTTGACCTGAAACAAATTCAGGGAACAGGCCACAAGGCAAGCGTGACATCCGCAGCATTTGGCACTATCGGCATAGAGTCGCATGGATTTCTCCTTTGGGGGGTATGAAAATTCACTATCTTAAAGAGTAACCAAGCCAATGGAAATTGAATAGCGCAAAGTGTCCTTATTTCAGGGGTCAAACTTCCTTGCTGTATCTTATAATTGATGTGAAGGATTGGAGGCTGTGATGAAACCCTGGGTTCCTTCTTCTGTGGTGTTGGCGATGGCTTTGATCGCGATTGGAATAGTAGGCACAGGCGTAACAGCTGACGGAGAGCAAAAGCTGTTTTTGCCTGTTGTGCTGCGAGAAGTGTCAAGATCTGTTGGCGCGCCACAGCTTAAATGGCAAATGGGGGGATGTTATAGCGGCCAGTGGTGTGAGACGGGATGGTATGCTTCTCCCGCGGTGGATGATGTGGATTTGGATGGGCGGATGGAAATCGTGGCTGGGAGTTATTCGGTTGTGATCTTGGATGGTGAAACAGGAAGCCTGGAAGGATTGCGCATGGGCGGAGATAGCGGGCGGGTGTGGCCGGGAGTGGTTGTGGCAGATTTTGTGGGCGGTCCACAGAAGGAGATTTTGTTTGCTGAATCGCAAAAGGTGCAGCTATATGATTGGCAAGGGTTTCCCATTTGGCAAAGTTCGCTTTTGAATACGCAATGGGAATATCGTTCGTTGGCGGTGGCGAATTTGGATGGTCAAGATGGGTTTGAGGTGTTGGTGGCTTCAACGAAATCTGATCAGCAATGGCAGGTGTGGCGCGCAGAGGATGGAAGTAGTTATCCGGGGAACTGGCCGCAGCATGGTCCAGACGGGCCAGTGAATGGGTATGCGGCGGGATGTTATAACCAAAATGTGGCGGCAGCAGATTTGGATGGGGATGGACGAGGAGAAATTGTAGGGCCTTCAGATGTTCATTACATTACAGCGTATGAAGATGATGGTACACAATTGCGCACTCATTTGCGATATGGCACCAATCCGGACGGGAGTCTTAAGTATTGGAGTCGAGTGGGGGTGCATGTGGACGATGCTGTCGATGTGCGCGGGTATGCAGATTGTGGTGTGGAACATCGGCCAAACTTTGCACATTCAGCGCCAGTTTTGGCGGATTTGGATGGGAATGGGCAGCGAGAGATTGTGGTGATTGGGGATGTTTACAATTGTGATACGTATCAGAGTTTGTATCAGATTCCATTTGTTTTTAACCGCGACCGCACGCGCTGGGCATCTAGTGGATTCAGTTGGGTAACGCTGCCGGCGGCGCAGGCAGATATGGCCCCGCTAAGTCAGGATTGGCAGGTCATTGAAATGAGTATGCCGGACCCTGTGGTGGCTGATTTGGATGGGGATGGATATGCGGAAATTTTATATGCCGGTTATGATGGCAAGCTTCATGCGTTTTGGCTGGATAAGACGGAGCATGGTTCTTGGCCGTATGCGGTATATGACCCCGGGCAGGTGTTTTATCGGTTTGCATCAGCGCCGGTTGTGGCAGACCTTGAAAATGATGGCTCTGCAGAGGTGATTTTTACTTCCTGGCCACAGAAGAATAGCGGACAAACCGGAAAATTGCATATTTTGCGCGCGGATGGTTCCGTTTTGTTTGAGGTGGATTTGCCTGGGCATTATTCTGCAACGCAGTTTTGGGATGGGGCTTTGGCCTCGCCAACATTGGCAAACGTGGATATGGATGCGGATTTAGAAGTGGTGATTCAGAGCGTTCATTCAGGCGTGTTGGTATACGACTTGCCCAATACCGCTTCAGCAAGGATTTTGTGGGGGACGGGAAGGGCTAATTTTTTGCGCTCAGGGGCTCCATAAGCTTAGCTGATGTTGCCTGTAAAATGCGATACAATCAAAGTATGAGCATTTCTTCGGTTTTGTTTGTTTGTCAGGCCAATGTTTGCCGATCGCCGCTGGCAGCGGGTTTGATGAGATGTTTGCTGCGAGAGCGTGGTCTGCAAGCGAATTGGCGGGTGGGGTCAGCAGGAACCTGGGCGCGCGAGGGACGAGAGTATGATCCGCTGGTGGTGCAAATTTTGCAGCAACGAGGCGAAACAATATTTGGACAAGCTCGTTGTATTAATGCGTTAATGATGGTAAAATATAGCTTAATATTAGTGATGGAAAGGGGGCAAAAAGAAGCCCTCCGTGTGGAGTTCCCTGAACACACCGATAAAGTTTATTTGTTGAGCGAGATGGCTGGTGAATTTTGCTCTATTGAAGACCCTTCTGGTGGAGTTTGGGCAGACTATGAACGGACGGCAAAAACGATTGAAATGTATCTGAGAAATGGTTGGAATGCAATTTTGGAAATGTCCGCAGGTTAATCTAAGCATGTGCGGGATGATTATTGGTTATAATTGATTTTATTTGTTATAATTGATTTTGTATAGACAAATAATTGTGGCTCAATATGTCTTTGTGATGCTGTGTGTCAAGGCAAAGGTGGGCGGTGTGGCGTTTTTCTTAGATCTTTGAAATATGGATGTTCTGTCAAAAGGATCGAACAAAGGAGCTTGAGGGTTTGGACGGCAAAAGACAGCGCATGATGCAACAGTTGGGTTTGTATTTGCGTAGGCAGGCGGATGGTGTGGGGCGTTATCTCTGGGAGCAGACCATGCAACTGCTTATTGGATGGGTGCCGACTTTGTTGGGGGTTGGGTTGCGCGGGGTGTTGTATCGGACGATGTTGAATATGCGTGGGTGGGCAGCTATTGAGCGGAATGTGCGGTTGCGATTTGCCAATCACATCCAATTGGGGGCGGGCGCGTATGTGGATGAGGGCGTCTATATTCATGCTTGTCCTCCGGGGGGCGTGACGATTGGCGAGCGGACGATTGTGATGCATGGGGCTATTTTGCATGTGTATAACTTTCGGGATTTGCCGAATGCTGGCATTGAAATTGGTAGCGATAGTTTGGTGGGGGAATATAGCGTGATTCGTGGGCAAGGCGGCGTGAAGCTTGGCAATCGAGTATACACATCGCCAATGACGCAGTTGATTGCGGTGAATCATGTGTTTGACGATCCGCAGCGACCGTTTGTTGAGCAGGGTATTACAGCACAAGGGATTGTTGTGGAAGATGATGTTTGGTTGGGCGCCGCTGCGATTGTCACAGATGGTGTGCGGATTGGACAAGGCGCAGTGGTGGCAGCTGGTGCGGTAGTGACGCAAGATGTGCCTGCGCACACGGTTGTGGGCGGGGTGCCGGCACGTGTGTTGCGTGAGATTCGCCCGGGTGATGCGGCGATGCGGTCGACGCGCGGGCCAATATATTTCTAAAAAGGGGATGGATACAATGTTTCAAGAAACTTCGTTATCAGTTGTCATTCCAGCTTACAATGAGGAAAGTGGGATTGCAAAGATTGTTGAACGAGTGTTGGCCATGCGTTCGGCACTTTATGAACAGGGGGTGACCGGCTTTGAGCTGATTGTTGTGGACGATGGCTCAGTAGACCGCACGGCGCAAATCGTTGAACAATATGCAGAGGTGCGGCTTGTGCGGCACGGTTTTAACCGAGGCTATGGAGCGGCATTGAAGACCGGGTTAGCAGCTGCGCGCTCTGAAATGGTGGCTTTTTTGGATGCGGATGGCACGTACCCGCCCGAGTATTTTCCGCGCTTGTGTGCGATGGTCATGGATGGCGTAGACCTTGCAATTGGTTCGCGCATGTCTGGTGCGGAAAGCGAGATGCCGCTTTCTCGTCGAATGGGAAATTGGTTCTTTGCCAATCTAATTTCTTTCTATAGCAATGTGCGCGTGCGCGATTGCGCAAGTGGCATGCGCGTTTTTCGTCGTGATGCATTGATGCGTTTATATCCATTGCCGGATGGGCTGAATTTTACGCCTATTATGAGCTTGCGGGCAATTCATGAAGGGTTGAAAGTTGAGGAAACGCCAATTCCTTATCATGAACGGGTGGGACGATCCAAGCTTAGTGTGGTGCGGGATGGCCTGCGTTATTTGCAATCTATTACCTGGACGGCATTGGGATATAACCCGGTACGTGTGTTGGGTACGCTGGGGGTGATTGGTGTAGGATTTGCCCTGTTGGTGGGGTTGGGCTTATTGGTGGCCCGGTTGAGTGGCGTTGAGCAATTGAGCGGTTGGGGCGTTGTGGCAGTGTTTCTGGCGCTGATCAGTGGTGTGGCGGGAGTCAGTTTGTTTAATTTGGGGGCGACTTTTAATTACTTGATTTCACTGTTCCGCAAAGAGTTTGTCCGTCAGGGATTGTTTGGCAAACCTATCTTCAACCCACCTTTGGATCGCCATTTTGGCTGGATGGGGTGGGTGAGCATTGGCTTGGGGACGGCGGTGGTGGTGGTAGCCTTGGCGATGGGGGTCGGCGGTTGGCCAATTGAACGGTTGTGGTTGTGGTTGGTAGGGGGCGCCATGATGATTTTGATTGGTTTGCAGCTCTTGATTTCGTGGATTGTAATGCGTAAACTAGAAGAACTTTCGCAGCGCGAGATTGCTGTTCAACGAGACTTGGAAGCTGTTGGCGAAGGAGCTATGCGTAATGGCAAACCCTCGATTGCCTGAAGATGTCAATTTGGGAACGCGCCGAATTGTAAATTTACCGGAGGCACGTTTCCCCAGTGCAGACGCAATTGTTCGTGAGCGAGCCTTGCTGCGGAATCAGAACAGCAAGGTGGATGTTTTGTTGGTGAATCCACCTGCACCGGATGGGGCGATTTGGATTCGTTCGCAGCACCGGGTGGGCCGCCGTAGTCGTGAAAATATGATTTGGCCACAGGTGAGCCTGGCGCAATTGGCGGCACTGTTGGTGCCGGATTATACCGTTAAGGTAGTAGACGCAATTGCGGAGCGCATGAGTTGGGCAGATTTTGAAAAGATTTTGCGCGATCAGCGGGCGCGATTTTACGTTACACAGGTGACGGCGCCGACACTAACCAATGATATGTATGGCTGTTTGGTGGCCAAGAGCCTGGATGCGGTTACGATTGCTTTCGGTACACATGTGACTCCGATGGCAGGGGAAACGTTGCGTCAGTATCCGGTGTTGGATTTTGCCTTGATTGGTGAGCCGGAATTAACGCTGCGCGAACTGATTGACTTGTTTGCTGTGCGGCGCGGGCGCTGGAATGTAGATGCAGAGGGGCGGTTATGGGATAAAAATACGCAAAAAGAGGCGGTTTGTCATGCTTTTATGCGCACGATGTGGATGAAAGCTGACCCTGCCTGGAAGCCTGCCTGGATGGGAAACGATGATGAGGCTGTACAATTGAGCAGCATTAAAGGGTTGGGCTGGCGTGAGGGGTGCAATGTGCGGATTAATCCCAATCGTCCGTTCATTCGTGACCTGGATGATTTGCCTATTCCATTACATGAGCTTTTGCCAATCCAAAAATATCGAGCGCCCTTAATCCGGGGAGCATATTCTTTTATTGTCACAAGTCGGGGGTGCCCGGCAGGGTGCACGTATTGCATCAAGCACGTTAGCTATCAATATTCGGTGCGGCTGCGTTCCCCAGAAAAACTGGTTGAAGAGATGGAACTGTTGAAGCGATTGGGGGCGCGCCATGTACATATGTATGCGGATCTGTTTACTGTCAACCGCGAACAGGTTGTGCGGCTGTGCGAATTGATGATCGAGCGAAATTTGCAGTTGGATTGGACTTGTAACAGTCGGGTGGATTATGTAGATGAGGAGATGCTGCGTTTGATGGGCAAAGCAGGGTGTCAACTCATTTCGTGGGGGATTGAGAGTGGCAACGAGATGATTTTGAAGAAGGTGCGGAAGGGATACCGCATGGAGCAGGCCAAACAAGCTTTGATGTGGGCGCGCAAAGCAGGCATCAAGAATTGGGGTTATTTCATCATAGGGTTGCCCGGAGAAACAGAAGAGACGATTCGACAAACGATTGACCTGGCAAAATCTTTGCCGTTGGACATCGCTTTATTTCATGTGGCGGCACCGTATCCGGGAACGCCTTTCTTCTTTCAGGCGGTGGAAAATAATTGGTTCCGGCCTGGTGTCAATTGGGAAGAAGTGGATATGGATCAGGCAACTGTTTTGGATTATGATACACTCAAGGCAGAGGATTTGTTGGCGTGGCAGAAGCGTGCTTTTCGGGAGTGGGCGCTACGACCGGCCCCTATTTTGACTTTTTTGAAGGGCATGAATTCGTGGCAAGGTTTTTTGAGCGCGGTGGACGTGGCTTTACAGACGTTTGGCTGGATTAAATAACAGAGGTTTGGAATATGCAGTTTTTCTTGCGAGTCTTGATTGCGATTGGATTGCTGCCGGCGTTGCTTCTGGGGGGGGCATGGATGAGGAATGAGCAGGTGATGGCTACTGCTACTCCCGTGACAAACGTTACGGGGGAGTTATGGCAGGGTGCTGTGAATTTGTCGCAATCTGGCTCGGCAAAACGTCCGTTGTTGGCGTTAGAGACCAATGGTGTGGCTCATGCAGTGTGGTGGGATGTGTATGATGGGCCAAGCTATGCAAACACCATAGAAGATGGCTGGAGTAAGTCGGTGCCGATTCAATTCATTCGCTGGCGTGGAGAGATTGGACAGCGTGTGGAACCGCCCCAAAGTTGGCGATTGGTGGGGGATAGCGGCAGTGGAATTTATTTGTTTTGGATGGATGGGAATCAACAGCTGTGGTCGGCGCGCTATTTGAGACAGGCTGAGACACAATGGACCATTCCACATTTGGTGGCCGAAAAGCCATTGGCGTGGGATGCGGTTGTGGATCGCTCCGGTGGGTTGCATGTGGCTTACGTGCAGGGGGCGGATACGTATGCGGCACCAGCCGGGGTGTATTATGTGCACTCGTGGACGGGGGAAAGCTGGCAAGATCCATTGACGATTGAGACCTCGCGCTATTACCGCACGCAAGCAGAGAGCGACGCGCATATTGCGTTGGCAGCATCACCGGATGGGCGATTGTTAATTGCCTGGCAAGACGCCTATACAGGTGCGACAAAGCTGGCGACCTCGGTGAATTGGGGGATCAATATTCGTGTGACGGGCGAGTTGGCTGGGAATCAGGTGGATGGGCGCTCGCTATCGCCGCGCCATGCACGCCCCTTGCCTTTGTCGGATGGCTCGTTTTTGATCGTGTGGGAAGCAGGTGGCTCGTGCTCACTGTATCAGCAGTTTGTGGATGTTGACGCGTTGCGCATAGCCAATCAGATAAGGCCGACGCCGTCAGTAACAGAATCTACACAGACACAAAACACAGCGATCGTGGCGACGAGTACACCAGCCCCAACGCTGACGGCAACGGCGACGGCGACGGCGACGGCTAAAAGTTCGCCTACCCTTGCTGCAACCCTGACGCCGACTCGTATGGCGGGGCCGAGCGGAATTTCTGCACCGGTGCGCGTGCTTGAAAAGTTGAATAGCTGTTTGGGTGAGGTGGAACCGACTTTGCTGAGCGATGGTCGGTTGGTGGTGTTGGCCCGTCCGGCTGGAAACCCTGATGCTTCAGCAATGATTTTGACCTGGGATGGGCGGGCTTGGGAGCAGCCTTTTACGCCAACAGTGAGTTTCAATAGCCCGCAGGATGGTCGGCCAATTAATTTGAGCTGTTTGGATTTCGCGATCAGTGACGAGAAGGTGATGGCGATTGGTTGTGATAGCCGGGGCGATGCCTGGGCGGTTCGTAGCAGCCTGGTACTGAAAGACCTGATCCCAGCGCAGGCCGCAGTGTGGGATCAACCGATGTTGTTGTATAGTGATCCTGGCGTGTTGGATGCTGACCCTGCACTGGCAGTTGATGGGGATGGACGATTGCATGTGCTGTGGAGTAGTGGCCGTCAAGAGTTTGTGCATGTGCGCAGTCAGGGGGATGGCTGGACTTTGGCGAGCACGATTCGCAAGGCGGAGATGAACGAGCGGCTTAACTATCCGGCGCTGACTTATGCAGCAGATGGGCGGATGTATTTGGCCTGGACAGGGGGCAGTGATGGGCGACTATTGAGCGCGCGGGCCTATCCGCGTGATGCTGGTTCGTCTGCAGGATGGAGTGAGGCTCTGCCGGTGTTAACAGGTGAGCGAGCTATTGGCGGATGGCCAGCCTGGAGTACGACTTCAAAGGGTGGGTTGGTGTTGGTGTATTGTGTCGCGCTGAATGAGGGCCGTGGGGTTTATGCGTTGCAGGCTGATTTGCCCGGGG
>JAIWNK010000131.1 GCA_020216845.1 Anaerolinea sp.
AAATGCACCAGGTCTCCGGCCTCCAACAACGCCCCTTGCCTGGAAACCGGAGCATAGTTCACCCAAGTGCCAGCAATCGAACCCGCATCGGATAGCAGGTAGCTGCCATCTGCGTTGTGCTGCAAGCGAGCATGCAAGGGATGAATGGAAGGCGCATTCAACACCACCATCGCCAGTTTGGGATCGCTGCCAAAAGTCAGCTCCTGCCGCGTGATGGCAAGGTCCGCTGGCAAAACCGGGTCGGCACTGCTTGCCACGTTGGGCAAATCCTCTTGCGGTTGACGCAGCAAGCGAGCGTGTGCGGTTGGCCGTGCCACCCCCGCCCAACGAGAGGGCTCAGTCGGCGGCGAAATGGAGCGCGTGCGGCGCGATGCATCTTGCCGGATGGGCACCGGCTGTGTCAACGGGTCTTGCAGGCTGCGGCGTGAAGGGAGCGGTCGGCGCACTCGCCCGACCAACAAAACCGCCCCCAGCAAAACCAGCCCGGCCAAAGCAATCATGGCATAGCGGGTAACGGGCGAATAAATCACCGCCTGCCAAAACGGCAGGCGCGGCGCCTCAGGGACAACAAGTTCAATCAAAAATGGCTGACTGCGCCCACTGAGGCCCAATTCATCCACCACCTCAACCTGAACCGCAAGGCTACGCGAGGTGTTTTCGGTCTCGGGCAAATCCCAGCGGAAGGCATCAAACGGCTCGGTCAGATTCTCAGCCACGACCTGCCCATCCACCATCAGGCGCGAGGCCTGCAAACGGCGTGGATGACCATCGGGGAATTCAATGGCCACCTGAAAGGGCTGCGCCAAAGCCTGCAAAACAGCTGCCTGTCGTCCGGCGGGCGGCTGCCAGGTGCGCTCAATGCGCGCCGGCGGCGAAAGCAAGAAAGGATTGGGTGCGGCAACTTCGAGCACAAACCGCAGCGGGGATAGGCTCACCGCTTGCTGATCAATCTGTGCGGTCAGGCTCAGCTCATGCTCACCGCTGCGATTCAAGGAAGAGCGATATGCCAGGCGATACGAAGTGCGGAGCGGCGCAAAATACGTCTCTGGGTCGGGTAGGGGCTCTTTGCCGGTGAAAAGCAAGAACTGCCCGCCGGTCTGCACAGTGGCTGCGACCAAGGCATCATATGCGGTTGGGTCAAGATCGCGCGCCCCCGCCGACCCGACCAACCAAATGAAGAGCGCCGCGCCCTGCTGACGCGCCCGTTCGCTCAGGTTGGGCAACGCCTTCAACGTGGCCGCATCGGGCAAAACGGTGACATACAAAATGGCACGGCGTATGGCCGGGTCAGGATTGGGCACGGTCACCAGGTCAAGTGCCCACGCCAGGCTCGTCTGACTGGGCTGAACCGTAGCAACATTGGGCCGATAGGCTTGAATCGCCTCCGCCCACTGCGCCGTCTCCTTTGAGCGCATCAGCTCCTGTCGCTCGTTCGTCACCACGCTCAAATCATCGCGTCCAGTCGAGGAACGCGCCGCCGCCCAATTGCCAAGGGTCTGCTGCACCAGGTCAAAGCGAGTTACATCCCCCACCCGGTTGGACATGGCCGGGCCAACGTTATAAGCCAAGACAACTTGCAAGCCCGGCTGAAACGCCTCAAATTGTTGCAAAGTCTGCGGCAGGCCATCTTCCATGAGCGTGACGCGTTGCACCGGCAGACCCTGCCAATCGGCGCCACCGACCAGCGGCGGGCGCAACACCACCTGCACCAACGGGAACTGCCGCAGGTCAAGTGCCACCAGGCTGGCTTGTTCGGGCGCGGGGGACTGGGCAAACACCGGGCGCGGCAATAGCCCCAAGAGAAGCAAAAGCACACCTAGCAACCGTAGCCAACCAACAACCGTTCTCATCGAGACGTGAACACCTCACGAACCTGTCAGAGTAAAAAGCTGCGCACTTGCAGAGCCGGACAGGAATTGACCTGCACAATCATCCATCGCTCACTCCCATTCAATCGTAGCCGGGGGCTTGCTGGTCAGGTCATAGACGACGCGGTTAACGCCCTTGACCTCGTTGACGATCCGGCTGGAAATGCGCGCCAACAAGTCATGCGGCAGGCGCGCCCAATCAGCGGTCATGAAATCCTCGGTTGTCACAGCGCGTAGTGCCACTGTCTCTTGATAGGTGCGCACATCGCCCATAACGCCCACGGATTGCACCGGCAGTAAAGCTGCGAAGGCCTGGGCAATGCTGCCCGGCTCATCCGTCATGCGCCGACCCAACAAGCCGGCAGCTTGCAATTCGCTGGTGAAAATGGCATCGGCCGCGCGCAGCCGCGCCAGGCGCTCCGCCGTCACTTCGCCCAGGCAGCGCACGGCCAGCCCAGGCCCCGGGAAAGGCTGCCGCCAAACCAACTCAGACGGCAGGCCCAGCGCCTCGCCCACGGCGCGCACCTCATCCTTGAACAGGTAGCGCAGCGGCTCAATCAGCTCAAAGCTCAAATCGCTTGGCAACCCGCCGACATTGTGATGCGTCTTGATGCGATGCGCCTTGTTGCGGTCCGGCGCGCTCGATTCGACCACATCGGGGTAAATTGTACCTTGCACCAGGAAAGGAATCTCGCCCAAACGGCGCGCCTCCGCTTCAAACAAGCGGATGAAGGTCTCCCCAATGATTTTACGTTTGCTTTCGGGCTCGGTCACGCCGCGCAAAGCACTAAGGAAACGTTCTTCGCCTTCAACCGTGATCAGATTCAACCCCAGGCCGCGACCAAAGGCATCTTCCACCTGCTCACGCTCGCCGTGACGCAACAAGCCATTATCCACAAACACGGCCGTCAACTGATCGCCAATGGCGCGATGCACCAGGGCGGTTGCCACGCTCGAATCAACCCCACCGCTGACGGCAGAAAGCACACGCTGCCGCCCGACGCGGGCCCGAATGCGTTCAACCGCCTGACGGACGATCGAGTCGGGCGTCCAGGTGGGCGGTGCGCCGCAGATTTTGAGCACGAACTTGCGCAGCATGGCCCGTCCGCCGGGGGTGTGATGCACCTCCGGATGAAACTGCACGCCATACAACTGTCGGCTCAGGTCTCCCATGGCGGCAAAGGGGCTGTTGGCGCTGATGGCGAGCACCTCAAACCCTTCCGGCAGCTGCTCAATCCGGTCACCGTGCGACATCCATACCGGATAGCTGCCATCCGGCAAAAGCGGGTTGGAATGCACCGTGCGCACATCCGCCAGGCCATATTCGCGCGCCTGCGCTGCGCCCACCTGTCCACCGAGCGCATGGGTTAGCGCCTGCATTCCATAGCAAATGCCCAACACCGGCAGCCCAGAGCGCAACACATAGTCAGGGATGGTTGGGGCGTTGGGCTCATAGACCGAAGAGGGGCCACCCGACAGAATGTAGCCGCAGGGCTCAATCGCCTGCACCACCTCGGCCGGGGCATCCCACGGAAAGAGCTCGCAATAGACCTGCGCCTCGCGCACACGGCGAGCGATCAATTGCGAATATTGCGAACCAAAGTCAAGGATGGCAATTGCGCTTGGGGTCATTGTGGCTCACAGAAGCAAATCTGCCCGCCATCAAGCGAGGCGATGCAGACCAGCGAAACAATCGGAATGTTGAGATAGGACAGGTGATTGCGCCCGCCCTCAAAGATTTTTTCGATCAGCGTGCCGATGCCCACCAGGCTGGCCCCGGCTGCCTGCGTCAGGCGCACCAGCCCCTGAATGGTTGCGCCGGTTGCCAAAAAGTCATCAATGATCAACACCCGCTCGCCCTTTGGCAAAAACTCCGGCGAGACAATCAGCTCGACCATGCGGCCCTTGGTGTGCGAAGGCGCGACCGTTAGATAAACCTGATCGGGCATGGTAATCGGCTTGGTCTTGCGCGCATAGACAACCGGCAAGCCCATGTGCCGGGCGGCAGCAAGCGCCGGGGCAATGCCGGAAATCTCCGCCGTCAGAATGCGGGTTGCCCCACAACCGGCAAAAGCCTGGGCAAACGCTGCCCCGCATTCATCCATCAACACCGGGTCTACCTGATGGTTGATGAAGCCATCCACTTTGAGGATGCCGTTGCCGAGGTTCCGTCCCTCGCGCAAGATTCGATCTTTGAGTGCCTGCATAGAAACCATTCTCCTGGAGAGAAAAAGATAACGAAGATTATTGCTGCGGCGGCAAAGGCGGTTCCGCTGTATTTGCCTGCGAAGCAGGCGCAGCAGGTGGTTGAGGGGTCACTTCCGTCGGGGGGATCGGCATGTTTGTCTGCGCAGGAGCAGCAGGGGAGCGATCGTCTGCAGAGGGGGTGCCTTGTTGCGGCAAGCGATAGCCGTAATAATAAGCCGCTCCGAGGCCAACCAACCCAACGAACATCTCATCCACCGGGCCAGGCAAAAAGCCACCAATCAACGCATACAGGCTGGCTGCCAGCATGGGGATGATGACCCAACGTGGCGTTTCGGGCTGCTTGCGCATCCACAGTGTAAAGCTGAGCAGCACCCCGGCAGTGAAAACCGCCGCATCATCCAACGCAGACGGGATGAAATCGGGCAACATGGTATAAAACAGCCCCAACACCGCCGGGGCAAACACCGTCCACCACGAGGGCACCCGCACCGTCGCCAGCAAAACACCAGAGACAAGGAAGAGCACCACGAAGGTAATCAGCCCGGCAATGGCACCGGTGCGAAAATTCCAACCCAGCCAGCCAATTGCCAGGGCAACAAGCGGCAGAATAAGCGTTGCGCCAGCGAAGAAAGCCGAAAGGCACGTGCGCGAACGGTCAGAAATCATGCCAACACCTCCGCGAGCAGTCTTTCACAATTGTAGCATAGAACGCGCACAGCAGAACAAGAATCAGCCATCAGCAGCTATAGACCTGTTCAAAGGCAAGAGCAGGTCTTGCCTGCCTTTCAGCGGATGCGCACGAGCACGATCAGCGACCCGGAATCATCTTGCTGACAGGAATCGTTAATGCGCAAATAGAGCGTGCCGCCTTCAGCAATCTTTTGCTCAAAGCTGTTGCCGACCAAGAAGGGAGCTCCATGGCGGCCAACCCGACCAATCAGTGCGGCGTGCGAAGCCCCCGGCAGGATGTTGCAAACCTTCGGATCGCCGCCAGCGCCCAGGCCATCATAGGAGCTGCCCGGCCAGGGCGACCACGTGCCGGATTGATAATCAATCTGCAGCAGGCGGCCATTTGGCACCACATAGCCGGTGTTGATCCAATCTTCTTCTGCCCAAACCTCAATCAGGCGCGGCTCCTCCTTTGGCTCACAGGCCAGGGTCGTCAAAATCAACATAGCAATCGCCAACAACCAGCGTTTGGATTTCATTTTCATTACCTTTCCTTTCGAATTTCTCGCCAGTCCAATAATTTCAATGAACACTTTTCAATTTCTATTGAAGCATTTGCTTTCCGCTCAACCTAGTTACCGCTGCACTGAGCATACAACGCCGGGGAAACCCAGATATTGGGCTCAACCGGAACGTACTCCTTTTGCAAAACAGCCAAAAAGTCACTTAAGTATTCTTTTGTTGGATATCCCCAGATGGAGGAATCATCCCGCAAATAAACAACGACATAGGGTTCGGCTTGAATCGCTGTGATCAACTCCTGCTGCCCCACTTCGGCAACCCAAGGCGTCATAAACATATATTTTGAGGCGGGTTGACGATCCAAAAAGAAATACGCCCATGGGTTAAGCGGATATACCAAATACTTTGTATTTGAATTGCCGCATTCCCATCGCCTTAAATTTTGGGCATAGGCTATCGAATCAGAAAAAGCAACTTCGAAATAAATCGTTTGACGACGCTCAATCAGATAAGCATAAACATTGATGCATAGTGTCACAATAACGATGATCCAAACGAAACGAACTGCCAGTTGATAGATTGCAGTGCTGATAGCGAACGTTTTGGGAGAATGATGGGGCCACAAATCGCCCCCTTCGCTTACCAATATTGCCATCATTAACAATGAAAAAATAACAAAAGGAGCGCTGTGAAATCCAATGCCATTGGTTGCGGCAGCAATGGCATATATCGTCAGGGCCTGGATTGGTTTCTTCGCCAGAAGCAACCGGATTACCATGAAAATAACACTTAGACGAAATGCAATTCCTCCCATGATCCAGTAATCCATATTCCAATTGCCTGCTGATAGTTGATCCAAAACATTCCAAAGCTTAAAAACCCCATTTTTAATGAAAACAATGATATCCAAGCCATGCAACATCTGATTCCAAATAACAGGTAGTTGATTTACAGTTCTGCCGCTATATTTGCTATAAATTTCCGCGTTGAATATAATGGTATCATCAAACGCTGCAGCCAGGGAATGATTGAATAGCATGGGAATTACAAATAGCAACAGCACTCCCAATCCAGCGGCAGCAGTAACTGTCAGATCCATAACAGCCTGCCGCCTTGAGATGGCTTTCTGACTAAATAGAATTACCAAAAAGCAAATCCCCAACATGGCAACAGGCCAGGCCATCATCATATCTGACAGCACCGAAAGCATCAGCATGAGGCCCAGCCAGGCAAAGTATAACCAACTGCGAAGCTCTCTTTCATCCAAATAAAGAATCATGGCTGTGCCCGACACCAGGAAAATTCCGGCAAATGGATGGTAATTCAATAAATTCGCCAGGTAGAAACAGCTTGTGCCAGCCCAGGTAACCGCCAAAACGCCAAAGACCAGATAGCGCTTTGTGAAGTGCGCTGTGACAGAGAAGACAATCACCCACAAGATGACCAGGGAGAAGCGAACGATGCCTATATTAGCGCCAAAAATGCGGATGACGCCAGCAATCCAGTAATAGGGCAAAGGCGGATGATGTGAGAAAATATCTCTGTATAGAATCCATCCTTGCGCCACAAGTTTGCCAACAGCAAAATGATCCGCCTCATCCACAAATCCACCGTAATACCTTAAAAGAAAACCGACTCCCCCTGCAATGACAATTAGGCTGTAACCAATCAGCGGTTGATATTTTCGATCATTCTTGCTCCATTGATCCTGCGATTTTTTATAGGATTCAGGCAAACTGATGAGGGAAAGCCAACTTTCCAATCCCGTCAAGGCCCCAAACATCAGAACAAACCAGATTTTTGCAAAATAAATGGGATACAGGCTTTGTAACACAATAAAGCCGAACCACAACAAAACGCCATAGATAGCAACCCCTGCCAAGTACCCAATATAGTGTTGGTTTATCTCATAGTCAATTTTTTGCAATAAAGCAGCCGACTTTCGCATGCTGGCAAACAACAGCAGGCCAAAAACACTCAGCGCCAGGCAAATAGCTAAAAAGATGATCAATCTTTCCTGAGACAAGCCCAGAAAAACCGCTTCCGCTGACCTGTCTTGCAAGATCATGAGCAAAGCTATGCCCCACTGGATTAGATTGGCTATGCTCAATAGACGCAATCGGTGTTTCAACTGCAATATGGCATTAGAAGACAATATTTCTCTCTCTTAGCGTTTATTTTTGAATTCGAACTGTGCGTCAATTGTGTGCTTGTCCAGAGCGTCTTCGCGTCAACTAAAGACGAAGCAACCAGAAAAAGCCAAAGGGCGGAATGGTCAGCACGTCACGCACCTGCACACCGCTGATGGCGTCTTGCCAATCTCCGGGCGGCAAGCGCAGCGAAAGCTGTGCATCGGCCAGGTTGTGAACAGCCAACAGCTGCCCACGCCAAAAAGCCGCCAGGCGCTCATCGCTATCCGTCAACCAGCGCACCGGCTCGTGCCCATGCAGGTCTGTCAGCCGTTTGCGCACGGCGATCAGCGCCCGCAAGCGATTGAAGAGCGACTGCGGGTCGGCGCGCTGTGCCGCAACGTTGCAGCGCGCTAGCGGAAAATCGGGCGTATCAATCGGTTGGGCATAAAGCTGTTCGGGGCGAGCAGCGGAAAAACCCGCTGTTGGACCCGCTTGCCACTGCATTGGCGTGCGCACGCCATTGCGATCGGGCAGGGTCAGGTCGTCTCCCATGCCGATCTCATCCCCATAATACAGGATCGGCGCGCCCGGCAGGCTAAACAGCAAGGCATTGGCAAGCAAAATCTTGCGCGTGTCGCCATTCAGGAGGGGGGCAAGGCGGCGACGAATGCCCAAATTGAGGCGCATGCGCGGCTGCGGGGCATATTCGGCCCACATCCACTGCCGCTCCTCCTCGGTCACCATCTCCAGCGTCAGCTCATCGTGATTGCGCAAAAAGGTGCACCACTGACACGCTTCAGGGATCTCGGGCGTGCGCGCCAAAATCCACTCCAGGGCAGTGCGCCGCCCCTCGCACAAGGCCTTGAACAGGCGCGGCATGACCGGAAAATGGAACGCCATGTGAAACTCATCGCCATCGCCAAAATAGGCGCGCGTCTCCTGTGGCCATTGATTGGCCTCCGCCAGCAAAATCCGCCCGGGGTAATGCTCATCCATCCAGCGGCGAATCTTCTTTAAATAAGCATGGGTTTCGGGCAAATTTTCACAATTGGTGCCTTCGCGCTCAAACAAATAGGGCACTGCATCGGCGCGAAAGCCATCAATGCCCAGCTTGAGCCAAAAATCCATCACCTCCAGCATGGCCTGTTGCACCTTGGGGTTGTCGAAATTTAGGTCAGGCTGAGAGGCATAAAAACGGTGCCAGTAATACTGACCGGCTTGCTCATCCCAACTCCAATTGGAGCGTTCGGTGTCGAGGAAGATGACGCGCGCTTCGGCATAGCGCTCAGCGGTGTCACTCCAGACGAAATACTCGCGGTAGGGCGAATGCCGATCGGCGCGCGCCGCCTGAAACCAGGGGTGCTGATCGGAGACGTGATTGAGCACCAAATCGGCGATGATGCGCAAGCCGCGGCGGTGTGCCTCGGTCACCAGGCGCCGGAAGTCTTCCAGCGTGCCATATTCCGGGTGAATGGAAAAATAATCAGCAATGTCGTAGCCATCATCCCGGCGCGGCGAGGGGTAAATGGGCAAGAGCCAAACACAATCTACGCCCAACTCCTTCAAATAGTCCAGCTTTTCAATCAGGCCGGGCAAATCGCCCGCCCCGTCGCCATTCGAGTCACAAAAAGCGCGCGGGTGAATTTCATAGAAGATTGCATTCTGATACCACTCTGTCATAGGGTTGCTCTTTCAGGGTTCAAAGGTCACCGAAACGGTCATGCCCCAGCGCAAGCGCGGGTCTGTTTCCAGCAAGCGGATGCGCACCGGATAGGTGATGTCACCGGCGTTTTCGGCAAACAACTGATCAATCCGCTCAATCTCACCGGCAAAGGTCTGCGTCGGCAGGGCATCCGGCTGCACCACAACCGCCTGCCCCGGCTTGAGGTTGACCACATTCAGCTCGGTCAGGTCCTTGGTTTCCACATACCAGGTCGAAAAATCCGCCAAAACAAGGATGGGGCGGGACGGAGCGGCGACCTCGCCCACCTCGATATTGACTTGCACCACGCGCCCGGCAAACGGCGCCCGCAATTCCTGCTGATCAAGGGCGGTTTGTGCCGCCTGCACCTGCGCCTCTGCAGCTGTCAGACGGGCATCAGCCAGGTCGCGCTCCTCTTTGGGCACACCGCCGCTCCAATCCTTCAGGCGGCGGTCGGCATCGGCCAGGTTTGCCTCGGCCAGGGCCACGGCAGCATTGGCAGCATCGCGTTGGTTGCGCCACTGCCGCAACTCACGGTCGAGGGCATCGCGCTTGTCTTGGGCGTCATCGCGCTTCTTTTTGGCGTCTTTGTAGGTCTGATTGTCTTCATTCAACCCACGATAGCGGTCAAATTCGGTTTGTGCGTCCTTCAATTCCTGCTCAGCATCGGCGAGGTCGGCCTCCAAATCATCCAGATGGTCACGGTATTGCTGCGTATCGAGTGCGTCCAGGTCGGCTTGCGCCTGCACAAGAGCACGCTCAGCCTCGCTCACAGCTGCCTGGGCCTGCGAACGTTGTAGCTCAGCCAGGTCATCCAAATCTTGCCGGGCCTTCTGCGCCGCCAACAGCTCCGCCTGAGCGGCGCGCAGCGCTGCTTCGGCCTGCGGCTGCGTTGCCAG